>JAAZCO010000010.1 GCA_012513235.1 Gammaproteobacteria bacterium | reverse complement strand
GGTGGTCAGCACGTTAACACCACTGACTCGGCGGTACGTATTACCCATATCCCGACCAATACGGTGGTGAGTTGTCAGAACGAACGTTCACAGCACGCTAACCGCGATACAGCGATGAAAATGCTGCGTGCTCGATTGTACGAGCTGGAATTGCAAAAGCGCACCGATGCGTCGCAAGCCGTTGAAGATACTAAGTCGGATATTGGTTGGGGTCATCAGATTCGTTCTTATGTGCTCGATCAGTCACGCATTAAAGACTTACGCACCAACGTTGAAGAAAGTAACTGCGATGCAGTGCTCGATGGCGACATCAATGACTTTTTAGAAGCAAGCCTTAAGCAAGGACTTTGATCAGTGCTGGCAGGTGTTTCATCTGCCAAAGCTGTAATCAGCACAATTTATAGTGCCTATCATCGCTCTAGCAGCGACCTGAATACATTTAGTGGATACCGATCATGAGCGAACAATTGCCAACTCAGCATGAATTGCAAGAAGAAGAAAACAAACTCATCGCCTTACGTAAAGAGAAGTTGGCCGTTGAGCGTGCTAAGGGTAATGCCTTTCCGAATGATTTTCGTCGCGAGCATTATTGCGCTGATTTGCAAAAGCAGTATGTGGACGACACTAAAGAGCAGTTAGCTGCAGCAGCCATCCCTGTCAAAGTCGCCGGTCGCATTATGCTCAACCGTGGCGCTTTTATGGTGATCCAAGACATGACCGGTCGTTTGCAGGCCTATGTCGATCGCAAGGGTTTGAGCGAAGAGAAACTGGCAGAAATTAAAAGCTGGGACTTAGGCGATATCATTGCCATTGAAGGTCACTTATCGCGTTCAGGCAAAGGTGATTTATATGTGCATATGGAACAGGTGCAGTTGCTGACTAAAGCGCTGCGTCCATTGCCAGATAAGCACCACGGCTTGGTGGATACCGAGCAACGCTACCGTCAGCGTTATGTCGATTTAATCGTCAATGACGAAGTGCGCCATACGTTCCAAGTGCGCTCGAAAGTGATTTCCCATATTCGTAACTTTTTAACTGAGCGTAACTTCCTTGAAGTAGAAACGCCGATGTTGCAAACCATTCCCGGTGGTGCAGCAGCTAAGCCATTTGAAACTCATCACAATGCATTGGATTTACCGATGTATTTGCGTATTGCACCTGAGTTGTATTTGAAGCGCTTAGTGGTTGGCGGTTTTGAGCGTGTGTTTGAAATCAACCGTAACTTCCGTAACGAAGGTGTATCAACGCGTCATAATCCTGAGTTTACGATGCTTGAGTTTTATCAAGCGTATGCTGACTACGAAGATAATATGGATTTGACAGAAGAGTTGTTCCGCGAGCTGGCGCAAGCGGTACTGGAAACTACTGATGTGCCCTACCAAGGTAAAGTTTTCCACTTTGGTGAGCCATTCCAGCGCATTTCTCTGTTTGATTCAATCTTGAAATACAACCCAGAGATTACGGCTGCTGATCTTGAAGATATTGACACTGCGCGCGCTCTAGCTAAAAAGCACGGTGCTAAAGTAATGGGCTTTGAAGGTATTGGTAAGTTGCAAACCATGATCTTTGAGGAAACGGTTGAGCATTTACTTGAGCAGCCAACTTTTATCACGCGTTACCCGTTCGAAGTATCACCGCTGGCGCGCCGTAATAACGAAGACCCAAATGTCACTGACCGTTTTGAGTTATTTATTGGTGGTCGTGAAATTGCCAATGCTTACTCAGAGCTGAATGACGCTGAAGATCAGGCAGAACGATTCTTAGCGCAAGTGGCTGATAAAGATGCCGGTGATGACGAAGCGATGCATTACGATGCTGACTTTGTCCGCGCGCTAGAATACGGCATGCCACCGACGGCTGGTGAAGGTATTGGTATTGACCGTCTGGTGATGCTGCTAACCGACTCTGCTTCGATTCGTGATGTGATTTTATTCCCACATATGCGTCCAGAGCACTAATCTGCTTAACTTCGCCCCTTAGCGCAGCTATGTTGCGTTTAGAGGGCGATGCTTTCATTCTTCTTACAGTACACGCTAATGGAGTCAGTATGAGCGAACGTGATCTTCGACCCATGATTGCCGCAGGTATTGCCGGTATTCTCGGAACCATCGCTACATTAAGCTACTACGGTTATTTGCACATAGCTAAGCCAGATGACGCATTGTTGCTGGCGGAATACACCATGCTTAAAACTATTCCCGGTGAAGATTATAAAGCCTCACTTAAACCTGCAGAGCAAATGGCGCAATGTATGGATGGCATTGTTGTGTTGTTTGATCTGAAGCAAAAAGGCTTAACAGGCGTTTTAGTGGATGATAAAAAACGTGCTGTGCGTTGTGAGTTTTCTGCGCCATAAGCGCTCTAGCTGAAGGGTTACACTGCTTTACTCAATCTCATCGACAACACTAAACTTGGCTTGCCAGATGTCTTATAACTGTGCAAGCTGAGGAGAACTTTAGTGGAGAACGAGTATGATCCCAATTGATTCACGTCTACGCGAACATGTTCATTTACTAGGTGAGCTACTAGGCTCAACCATGCGCGAACAGCGCGGTGAAGAGTTTTTAGAAAAAATTGAGCGTATCCGTAAAGGTGCGAAAGCGGCTCGTAGTGGTTCTGATGATGGCCGTCAGCAATTAACTGAGACGCTTGATCAGTTATCAGAAGATGAACTACTACCCGTCACCCGTGGTTTTAACCAATTCCTTAATTTAGCCAATATTGCCGACCAATATCACCTGATACGTCGCCGCCGTCATGATGAAGATCCTGCCTTTGAAGAACAAATGCTCGCCTCAGTGCTTGAGCGGCTTCAAGTGGCTGGACACGATCCTAAAGACTTATCTCAAGTTGTCGCTGATCTAGATATTGAGTTGGTGCTCACTGCGCATCCAACTGAAGTCTCGCGCCGTACTTTAATTATGAAATACGATGTGATTGCCCAGCAGCTTGCGGCACTTGATCACACTGACCTTACTGATATTGAGCGTGAAAAAATTATTGCAAAATTACGCAGCTTAATTGCGGAGATATGGCATACCACGGAAATTCGTAGCGAACAGCCGACTCCTGTGGATGAGGCGCGCTGGGGCTTTGCCGTGATTGAGCGCTCACTGTGGCAGGCAATTCCCAATGTTTTACGGCATGTGGATAAAACTCTAGAAGCCGCCAGTGGTGATAAATTACCTATTACCGCCACTCCGATTCGTTTTGCCACTTGGATGGGTGGCGATCGTGATGGTAATCCAAACGTCACCGCGCGTGTGACTAAAACGGTACTGTTATTAGCGCGCTGGATCGCTGCTGATTTGTTTTTACGTGATATATCACGCCTGACTGCTGAGTTGTCGATGCAAAAAGGCAGTCCAGAGTTGATGGCCTTGGTGGGTGATACCGATGAGCCGTATCGTGTTTTGATGAAACGAATTCGCGCGCGTTTACGTAAAACCCGTGCTCAGTTACAAGATACGATTTCCACGGGCGTACCTTTATCGGCTGATATTTTCCAGAGCACAGATGAATTGTTGCAACCGTTACTCTTATGTCATCGCTCTTTGCATGAGTGTGGTATGGGTTTAATTGCTGATGGTGATTTACTCGACACGATTCGCCGTACAACCACCTTTGGTTTGTCCTTGGTACGCTTAGATATACGCCAAGATGCAGAGCGTCATACCAGTGCGCTGAATGAAATCACTCAATGGTTAGGCTTAGGAGAGTATGAGCAGTGGGATGAAGCGCAGCGTCAAGAGTTTTTACTCAGTGAGTTGCATAGTCGTCGTCCTTTATTGTCGAGCTTTTTTACAGCCAGCGCTGAAACACAAGAAGTGCTGGACACCTGTAAAGTGGTTGCACAAACCCCAG
>JAAZCO010000080.1 GCA_012513235.1 Gammaproteobacteria bacterium | reverse complement strand
GTGGCTTGTATCCCGTTATCGGTTTTTTATCAGCAGCCGCCCAAGGATCAGTTTTTACTACGGGTGTGTTTTGCTAAGCGTGCCGATACATTAGTTTTGGCTGGAGAAGCCTTATGCGCGATTTAAGTTCTTTGCCTGATTTGCGTTTAGCAATAGTACAAGGCCCTTTACAATGGCACGATGTGGCGGCAAATTTGTCTTATTTTGCCGGTTTACTCGCTGATGTTGAGTCTGTTGATTTGGTCTTGCTACCGGAGATGTTTAACACCGGCTTTACGATGGAATCAGCTGCGCAAGCTGAGCCTGAAATGGGTGTGACAACTCAGTGGTTATTAGAGCAAGCACAGCGTTTAAATGCCGTAGTGTGTGGTAGTTTAATTGTGCAAGTGGCACCTGATGATTATCGTAATCGTCTGATTTGGGCGCGCCCCGATGGCACCTTGGCGCATTATGATAAGCGGCACTTGTTTCGCATGGCTGGTGAGCATCAGTACTTTACTGCTGGTGCGCAGCAGTTACAGGTTGAGCTTAAAGGCTGGCGCATTCGTCCGTTGATTTGTTATGACTTGCGCTTTCCGGTGTGGAGCCGTGACGCGCAGCACACCGACTTGTTATTTTATTTAGCCAGTTGGCCGGCTGCACGCCGTGCGGCTTGGAATCGTTTATTGCCTGCCCGTGCCATTGAAAACCTATGTTACGTTGCTGCTGTGAATCGCACCGGCACTGATCAGCAAGGTTATGCGTACAGTGGCGACAGTCAGGTGTTGGATTTTATGGGCGATACTTTGCTGAATGCTGCTGATCAGGCCGGTGTATTTTATGTGTCGTTACAGGCTGATAAATTGGCGCAGTTTAAACAGCGTTTTCCTGCTTATTTAGATGCTGATCAGTTTAATCTATAAAAAATGTGATTGATTGCCGGTGCGACTCGGTGGCGACTGGTAGTGATCGGGTAGCTATAGTGCGGATAAATATGTTTTACTGACTTTAGTGCGCTGATTTATTGTATTATTTTGCTTTGTGCTACTAATACCGTTCGAATTTTGATGATATTTGCTAACATAGTCACAATTGATTGGGTGTTGGCTATTTTTGTTGTAAATTACCCGTACAAAGTCATTATGCTTCATTGGATTTTATTTTAAGTGCGTGCTGAATAAATCAATAATAATGTTGAAATAGCACGTTTGTAGGGCTGTGAAGCTCTTTTTTACTGTCAGGAGTCTAAAAATTTCATGGATATCGGTTTGCGTGAATGGCTGTTTATTATCGGCATTATCGTTATCATTGCTGTCTTGTTTGACGGCTGGCGCCGCATGAGCGGTAGCAAAGGTACGCTGAAATTTCGTTTAGACCGTAATTTGGCTGATATGCCAGAAGAGGAAAATCCTGAAGTATTAGGCCCTGCGCGCGTGATTAAAAAGCAAGAGCCATCCTTTGGTGGCGATGTTGAAGTTGCTGATACTGATTTAGGTCTGCGTGCTGAAGCACCTATGCGCAGCCCTCGCGCACAAGATGCAGCCGCTGTGCGTTTTCATGATGACAAAGAGCCTGAGCTCAAATCCTTTGACGATGTTGATCAAGAGCCTAATGTTGAAGTAACAGAAAGCTCGGACGATGGTCACAAAGAAATTTTGATTATTCATGTGGTTGCACGTAATCAAGAAGGCTTTAAAGGGCCTGATTTATTACAAAGCATCCTAGAAAGTGGCCTGCGCTTTGGTGCCATGGATATTTTTCACCGCCATGAAAGCATGACTGGTAATGGCGATACTTTGTTCTCCATGGCCAATGCGCTCAATCCTGGCACCTTTGATTTAGATGACATGGATATGTTTAGTACCCGCGCTGTGTGTTTCTTTATGGCATTGCCGGGACCACGTAACAGCCGTCAAGCCTTTGATTTAATGATTGCTGCAGCACGTAAACTCGCTAAAGAGCTTGATGGTGATTTAAAAGATGACCGTCGCAGCGTGCTAACTGCACAAACAATTGAGCATTATCGTCAACGTATCGCTGATTTTGAACGTCAGCAGTTGATGGATAAACTATAATTAGTTTTATTTTAAAGATCTGAAAGGGCAGCTTAGGCTGCTCTTTTTGTTTGGGTACAGAGCATGAGTACAAGCCAGAATATTTCGACACGTATTGAGCAGTTGCGCCAAAGCATTGCCACCTATGACTACAACTACTATGTGTTAGATGATCCGACTGTGCCAGACAGTGAATACGATCGTTTGTTTTCTGAATTACGCGAGCTTGAACAACAGCATCCTGAGCTGATTACCAGTGATTCGCCGACACAGCGGGTCTCAGGTCAGCCGCTGGATACCTTTACCCAAATCCAGCACTTGGTACCGATGCTCAGCTTAGGCAATGCCTTTGCAGCAGAGCAGGTGTTGGAGTTCGCACAGCGTGCCGAGCAAGCTTTGGGCGTGAGTGCCCAGCCTAAGGATTTATTCAGTCAAGGCCCGCAAGTTGCGTATTGCTGTGAGCCCAAACTGGATGGCTTAGCCGTTAGCATCACCTATCAAAACGGTGTGCTGATTCAAGCTGCCACCCGGGGCGATGGCCAGACCGGTGAAGATATCACTGCTAATGTGCGCACCATTCGTAATGTGCCGCTGAAATTACAGGGTGCCGGCTGGCCTGAAACCTTAGAGGTGCGCGGTGAAGTCTATATGCCCAAAGCCGGTTTTGCTGCGCTCAATGAGCGGGTACTGGCCGCAGGGCAGAAGCCTTTTGCGAATCCGCGCAATGCTGCCGCCGGTAGCTTGCGTCAATTGGACTCGAAAATCACTGCCAGCCGTCCACTGGAGTTTTGCTGCTATGGCACCAGTACCGAAGGCTTAGCGCCCGGTCACAGTAGCACTTTGCAACGATTGCGCCAGTGGGGCATCAGCATCAGTCCTGAGCTTAAAGTGGTGGATAGTATTGAAGGTTGCTTAGCTTACTATGCTGATATTGGTCAGCGCCGTGCGCAGTTGCCTTACGACATTGATGGCGTGGTGTTTAAAATTGATGCACTGGAGCAGCAAAGTGAACTGGGCTTTCGTGCCCGTGAGCCACGTTGGGCCATTGCTTATAAATATGCTGCGCAAGAAGAAATAACCGAGTTGCTCGATGTCGAGTTTCAGGTGGGGCGCACCGGTGCAGTCACTCCGGTAGCTCGACTTAAACCCGTGCATGTCGGCGGGGTGATGGTCTCCAATGCCACGCTGCATAATATGGATGAAGTGGCCCGTTTGGGTGTGATGATTGGCGACAGTGTGATTGTGCGCCGCGCCGGTGATGTGATTCCACAGATCACCCAAGTGGTGCTTGAACGCCGCCCCGATGACGCGCGCGCTATATCTGCACCGACTGAATGTCCTGTGTGTGGTTCTGATGTGGAGCGCACGCAATTAGTGCGTCGCGGTAAAGGCAAGCAGGTGGTCAGTGATGGTGCGGTGTGGCGCTGTGTGGGGCGTTTAAGCTGCCAGGCACAGTTGCAACAAGCTTTGCTGCATTTCGTTTCACGTCGCGCGATGGATATTGATGGCTTAGGTGACAAGATTGTTGAGCAATTGGTTGCGCGCAAATTAGTCGCCTCACCCGCAGACCTCTATCGCTTAACCTATGAGCAAGTGGTCGAGTTAGATGGTTTTGCTGACCTGTCTGCGCGTAATCTTATCGCAGCGATTGCCAGCAGCAAGCAGCCGCGTTTAGCGCGCTTGATTTTTGCTTTAGGTATTCCTGATGTGGGTGAAGAAACCGCTAAAGTGCTGGCGCGTGCTTTAGGCTCGCTTGAGCGTTTACAGCAGGCTTACCCGCAAACCTTATTGTGGTTGCCAGAGATTGGCGCGGAAGTGGCGCATGAGATTGCCAGCTTCTTTGCTGAAGCGCATAACCAGCAGGTGATGGCTGATTTGGCGGAACTGGGCGTGGTGGCCACTGACAGCGGTGAGCCTGAAGCAGAGTTTCAGGCGTGCACTACGTTGGCAGGTTTTATTGAACAGTTTCAAATTACCGGTGTGGCACGTACCAGTGCTCAGCGTTTAGCCGAACACTTTAAAACAGTGGAAGCTTTATTTGCTGCGGACTGGTTGGATTTAACCAGCGTGGAGCGTTTAGCAAAAAATGCCGCTTTAGGTCTGCAAGCTTTTCTCAAACAAGACGGCCAGCGCGAGCAGGTGCTGAAGTTGGAGCAGCAACTTTTGGACTTTGGTATGCACTGGACCAGCCAGCGTGCGCAGGTGCAAGCCGCGCCACTCGCCGGACAAACCTGGGTGCTGACCGGTACACTCGCAGTCTTAACCCGTAACGAAGCTAAAGCGCGCTTAGAGCAGTTAGGTGCCAAGGTGGCAGGCTCGGTCTCAGCCAAGACCGCGTGCGTGGTAGCGGGCAGTGCCGCCGGCTCTAAACTGACGCGCGCACAAGAGTTGGGCGTGAGCGTGCTGGATGAAGCCGAGTTTTTAGAGCGCTTGGGGCAGTTAGAGGGCTTGTAGGGCAGTGGTGGCTAGTACTTTTGTCCACTCAGTCACTTTCACGGCCTCACAAAAGGTGTATGCTCAAAGCATTCAGTTAAAGGGTGGAGGTCAGTATGAGTGAGCAGATCCAAGTGCAGCACAATCCAGGCACACATTGCTTTTCAGCGGTGGTTGAAGGGTATAAGTCAGTGTTGGAATACCGTGTCGTAGATGCAAAAACGCTAGACTTTTGTCACACCTTTGTACCCGATGAGTTGCGCGGTAAAGGTGTTGCGGCGGTGTTAGCTAAAGAAGCGCTGGCTTATGCCAAAGAGCAAGGCTGCACAGTGATTCCCAGTTGCTCGTATATTGCTGTGTATTTGCAGCGCCATCCGCAGTAACGCACGAAGATTGTGTAGAAGATTGTGCATCGCGCAGATATAAAAACGCCCAGCATGAACTGGGCGTTTTCGTTTATCGCTAAAGTTATTTAGCTGCGCTGGCGCTTAGGTAACACATCTTTCAGCTTGTCACGCATGCTGCGAATGCTCTTCTCAGTCGCATCCCAATCAATGCACGCATCAGTAATAGATACGCCGT
>JAAZCO010000431.1 GCA_012513235.1 Gammaproteobacteria bacterium | reverse complement strand
GCTGGTCGGCAGTTAAAGCCTGTTTAATCTGTGCAAAGAGGTCGTGAGGATTGGGCGAAGTACTCATAAACGGCTAATACATATCTAAAACGGGGGTGCGTATTATTGCAGATCTAAGGCATAGATGCTGGCTAATTCGGGGCATAGCTGCAGTTATCAGGCCGTATAACTTGTATACTCTGGGCCATATTATTCGCAGATCAGCCGGTCTGTTAGGCACTAGGCTGATGTACCAGAAGGACCCATTACTATGCTTATGGTTATCTCCCCCGCTAAAACACTAGATTACACCAGCCCGCTTGCGACTGAAGAGTTCACCCAACCGCGTTTTCTTGAGCAATCAAGCCAGTTAATTGAAGTGTTGCGCCAGCTCAGCCCCAACCAACTGGCTGATTTGATGAAGCTCTCAGATAAACTCGCGGGGCTTAACGTGGCGCGCTTTACCGAGTGGCAGCCTGATTTCACTTTAGAGAATGCTCGGCAAGCCATTTTGGCCTTTAAGGGTGATGTCTATACTGGCCTAGATGCAGAAACGTTAAGCAGCGCAGACCTTGAGTATGCACAACAACACTTGCGTATTTTATCCGGTCTCTATGGTGTGTTACGCCCACTGGACTTAATGCAGCCTTACCGCTTAGAGATGGGCACCAAGCTCGACAACACGCAGGGCAAAAACCTCTACGAATTCTGGGGCTCACGTATCACTGATTCATTGAATGCTTGCCTTGCAGAAAACCAAGCCAGCGTACTGCTCAATTTGGCTTCTAATGAATACTTTAAAGCGGTCAAGACTAAGCAACTCAAGGCCACTTTGATTAACGTAGATTTTAAAGACCTAAAAAACGGTCAGTATAAAATCATCAGCTTTTACGCTAAGAAAGCCCGTGGCATCATGGCGCGCTATGTGATTCAACATAAGATTGACTCAGTCGCCGCGCTCAAAGACTTTAGCGAGCAAGGCTACTACTACAGCGCCGAGCAATCTAAGCCTGAGCACTTGGTGTTCTTACGCGATCATCCTGAGGATTAATTATGCTACCTGCGGCTTTAATTCCATTAACTTGGCTGGGTCTCTTGCTGCGTTACCCCAAGCGCACCTTGATGATTGGCGTGCCATTGCTTGCGGTGTTGGGCACTATTGCGCTGTGGCTTATTTTAGATGAGCGCAGCAATCAGCACCTGCTCGATCATCTAGAGATCAACATCAGTTACGCGCCAGAGCAATGCTCTGCTGACATGCCACTCAGTGTGCAGTTAAGTAACAATACGCAAAAGTCGCTCAAAGACTTGCAATGGCGTATTGCAGCCTACCGCCCTGGGGAAAATATCAACCTGGTCGAGACGACATTTACCCAAGCTCGCTACAGCAGCTCAAGTCCTTTAGTCGCAGGCGCACAGTGGCAATCATGCCTTCCGGTACCCAGCTTACGTGCCGGCTACCGCCCGAGTACTCTGGAGTTTCGCGTGGAACGTCGGCAAGGCAATTTTGTCCGCTAACGACACAATGATTCCACTTACCTGTGGCAGATTGCCGCTTGCTTGGTTACTATCGGTGACACTTAGATGTTGAGCAACGGCATGTATATTTATCGTTTAGTCCTGATTTTAGTGGTCAGTATTTATCTGTTTTCGCCTGCGATTATGCAATGGTGGACGGCCGCAGATAGTGCTTGGTATCGCCCATATTTATTGTGGCTGATTTTAATCGCTATCACTTTTATCCTTCAAAGCCAGAAAGAAACTGATGAACTTTAGCCTCAGCCAGCTGATTTTAATCAGCACAACTTATCTGCTCACCTTGTTTGGCGTGGCCTGGGCCAGTGAAAAAGGCTGGGTACCACGCGCTATTGTGCGCCACCCATTAACCTATATTTTATCCTTGGGTGTGTATGCCAGTGCCTGGGCCTTTTTTGGTTCAGTGGGCTTGGCTTATCAATACGGCTATGGCTTTCTTGCGATTTATTTAGGCTTGTCTGGCGCCTTCTTACTGGCTCCCGTATTGCTTGCCCCCATTTTGCAGCTGACACGCCGCCATCAACTCTCATCATTAGCGGACCTACTCGCGTTTCGTTTTCGTAGCAGCTGGGTGGGCGCCATTACCACTATTGGTATGCTGATGGGTGCGCTGCCCTTGCTGGCACTACAGATTCAAGCCGTGGCTGACACCATTGGTATTTTAACAGGCCAGTCGATTCAAAACCGCGTGGCGCTGGCGTTTTGTATTTTAATCACCCTGTTTTCTATCTTATTTGGCGCACGCCATATTGCTACGCGAGAAAAACACGAAGGCTTAGTCTTTGCCATTGCCTTTGAGTCGCTGGCCAAACTGATTGCCCTGCTAGCCATTGGTGCCTATGCCCTCTTTGTGATTTTTGATGGCCCTAGTGATCT
>JAAZCO010000430.1 GCA_012513235.1 Gammaproteobacteria bacterium | reverse complement strand
GCCCACCGCGGCGCAAGAATACTTCCGCACGATAGTACTGCTCATCGTCGGCTTTGCCTGTAGTCACTGGGAAAGTGAAGTCCGGCATCGCGTAAGCCCGTAAGCGGATTTCATAAATAAACTCCAGCTTACCTTCTTGGAGGACCTGAAACTGCGCACGCTGATTGTGCTCATCAAAGCCCACTTCAGCGACCCAGCCTTTAGCTTCCAGCTCTTGCTCAACTTTCTCCATACCCTGAATACCCGTGGTGCGGATAAATTTCTCCACCGCTTCACGAGCCGGGAAATCAACCAAGTTGGCCAAACGTTTTTTCCAGAACCCCGGACCCGACTTATAACCACCTGGAGTGGACTGCATATGCTGAGTCAGGCTGGTTTCGTGGTGCCCCTCAATAATCAAGGCGCGCCACATACCGACCATGGCAATCAGCATAATCACCGCAAAAGGTAAGGCACTGACAATACTGGCCGTTTGCAGCGCACTTAAACCACCAGCTAAGAGCAAGGCTGCGGCGACCACACCCTGCATCGAGGCCCAAAACACGCGCTGCCAAACTGGGGTCTGTGCGACACCGCCCGAAGCCAGTGAATCAATCACAATCGAGCCTGAGTCCGATGAGGTGACAAAGAAAGTGATAATCAAAAAGATGGTCAAGAACGAGACAATCTGTGTGAAGGGCAACAGCTCAAACAGCTTAAACAGCGCCACCGCATGGTCGTCTTGCACTTGCTTAATCAGCTCGGTATAACCATCCACCATAATCAGGTGCAGCGCGGTATCACCAAACACTGAGAACCATAAAAAGGTAAAGATGGTCGGTACTAGCATCACGCCAACAACAAACTGGCGAATGGTGCGACCACGGCTGATCTTAGCGATAAACAGACCGACAAACGGTGCCCAAGCAATGGTCCAACCGAAGATAAACAGCGTCCAGTTACCAATCCAATCACTTGAGGTATAGGCCTGCAAGCTAAAGGTGCGCTCAACAATATTACTCAAGTAGCTACCGGTATTTTCCATAAAGGTATTGAGAATAAAGATGGTTGGACCCACCGCAAACACAAACACCATCAGCGCCACGGCTAAGATGATATTGAGCATGGACAGGCGCTTCACACCTTTATCCATACCCGCCACCACCGATAAGGTGGCCAAACAGGTAATAGCGACCAGTGCTATCAACTGCACAGTGGTATTGACTGGAATCGACGGCCACAGGTAATTAAGACCAGCGTTGATTTGCGCCACTGATAAGCCCAGTGACGTCGCAATACCAAACATGGTGCCCAAAATGGCAAAGGTATCTACCGCATGCCCCATCGGGCCGTGAATTTTTTCACCAATTAGCGGGTACAAGGTGGAGCGCATCGACAGCGGTAAACCGTGACGGAAGGCAAAGTAAGCTAAGGATAAGCCTACTAAACCGTAGATCGCCCAAATATGAAAACCCCAATGGAAGAAGGCAATCTGCATCGCTTGTTTCGCTGCATCCACCGTCAGTCCTGCACCATCGGGTGGCGAGGCATAGTGCAAAACAGGCTCAGCCACACCAAAGAACAGCAAAGCGATGCCGTAACCCGCAGAAAACAGCATGGCGAACCAGGCAAAGAAGCTGTACTCCGGCTCGGCATGGTCAGGCCCGAGTTTAATATTCCCCCAGCTGCTAAACGCCACTGAAACAATAAAAACCAAGAAAATTGCCACGGCCAGCATATAAAACCAACCAAAGGTGGTGGTGACATACGCTAATACATCGGTAAAGAATGCCCCTGCGCGCTTAGGATTACTCATAGTGCCGATCACCATTAAAGCGATCACTAAAACTGCGGGGACAAACACGGGGAGGAGAATAGTAGAAACTTTAGACGACTTATCTGTTGTCGTTTTATCTGAGGTCATAGTAGGAACTCCTTTATCTATGCTCAATTTCGGCGCCAATGTCAGTCAGCTTGAAACGTGTAAACCATATATCACTGGCAAAAAAGCCATGAAAAAACAGCCGGCACGCAATTACAAAGCTCGTAACCTTGTCACACTAAAAAACGTGGTGCAATAATAAATGTCGTTTAATATCTGACTACAGCAGTGAAAAACGTAAATTTACCCAACAAAAAAACCTGATTTTAAGTCAGAAAAAAGGCCGATTATCAACGCTTGTTATTGCGTGATAATCGGCCTTATTGCAACTCAAATAGGCTTAAGACGAACAGCTGATCGACAAGTGTTTGCCCCACTGAGGTGGGCGTTCGGCGTACTCAGCGCAACCTTCTTGTTCAGTAAAAGGTGAGCTGAGAACCTGATGCAGTTTATGCAGTGGTGTATAGTCCCCATCTTCGGCGGCTTCAATAGCGATTTGAATTAAATAATTTCGCAGCATATATAACGGGTTCACCGTATGCATTTGCACGCGGCGTTGCTCTTGATTGCGGCTGTCGTTAGCACTACGCACCATAAATTCAGCGCTCCATTCATCAAAAGCACTGCGATTTACAAAATCATCACGCAGCTTTTCCAACGCTTGTGCTGCAGGCAACTCACCCAGTTGACGAAAGAATAAAGTGTAGTCCACCGCACTTTGATCCATCTGCACCAGTAACTTATCAATCAACAAGGCATCTGC
>JAAZCO010000429.1 GCA_012513235.1 Gammaproteobacteria bacterium | reverse complement strand
TCCGAGGCGTTAGAAATCAACTCACGCAGAAAAATTTCTTTATTTGAGTACAACGAGTGAATCATCAAATGCAGCAGTTGTTTAACTTCGGTCTGAAAACCTAATGTTTCTTTTTGTGCTTCAACAGCCATCTGTATTAACTCCATAGTTACTTAAACAAGCCACGCGGGCTGGCGATGTAGTGAATATGGGGTGCGTTTGTCAAAATACAACTGCCCAACAACGAGGCAATGGAACTTTTACCAGAAAAACGGTCTGTATATCACTGAAATATATATCACCCATGGCTTGCAACAGCAGGACATACAACGGATGAATGCCAGCCCGAATACCTATTGATAAAATATAACGCTATAGCAACGCAAGCCTACCATCACACTCATGATGTGTAATAATGATCAAGTATTTATCTTAAATACTGTGCTTTTACCAAATAATGGAGATCTACATATGCAAAAGCCTTTTGTTACTGCCCTTCTACTTGCTGCTACTTTGGGTTTAGCTGCTTGTGATAGCGAGCCACAAGACAAGTTAGATGCGGCTAAAGAATCTTTATCTGACGCAGCCGAGTCTGTACAGGACGCAGCTAAAGAAACTCAAGCAGCTGCTGAGCAAAAACTTGAGCAAATATCTGAGCAGACTCCAACGAGCGAAGAAGTGATTGAAGCAGCTAATGATGCAGCAGCAGAAGCAGCGGACAACACTGAGCAAGCCCTTGATGATGCAGCAGACGCAACTGAAGAAGCGGCTAGCGACACTAAAAGTAAGCTAGACACAGCCGCTGAAAATGTTAAAAACAGCGCTAAAGAAGTTCAACAAGATGTTAAAGACGCTGCAAGCAAACTGAAAGAAGAAAGCAAAAATCTTGCTGCTGAAGCTAAAGAAAAGTACAACGAAGCAACTAAAGCAGAATAATTTCGACTGCTTATTGCATATCCGCCTTGTGCTCACACCGCACAAGGCGGATAAAACAGCAGCATTGCCCGTCACCAGCCTCCCCTAGCTCTCCCTGCACATCACCTTTAAGTACTACAAAAACACACACCACACCTCGACATCCTATACAGCCTGATTGACTTGTATAAGTTTGTGTATATTCTTATACATATATTCTACAGCCTGTAAAACTGACCTTATGACCACTGTAAAAAATCGTATCAAAGTTGGTATCAGTGCCTGCTTACTCGGCGCTCCCGTGCGCTTTAATGGCGGTCACAAACAATCGCACCTGTGTAAAACAGTCCTAGCGCAATATTTTGAATATGTCTCTGTGTGTCCAGAACAAGCCATTGGCTTGGGTACGCCACGCGAGCCCATTCGTTTAGTGGGTGACACTTTAAAGCCGCGTGCGGTCGGTACAGTTAATAGCGAGCTGGATGTCACCGATGCGCTCACAGCTTATGGGCAGCAAACGGCTGCGCAACTCACTGATCTGTGCGGTTTTATTTTGATGCAAAAATCGCCGTCCTGCGGCATGGAACGCGTCAAAGTATACCAATACAGCGGCCATACAGCTGAGCATGGCGGTGTCGGTTTATTTGCCGCGGCACTCATGCAAGCGCAACCTAACTTACCTGTTGAAGAAGACGGTCGCTTAAATGATCCTGTATTGCGGGAAAACTTTATGACCCGTGTGTTTGCCTACGCTCAATGGCGTGAGTTGCTCAGCAGTGGCCTCACCCTAAAGAAACTCTATGATTTTCATGCGCGCTACAAATATCAACTGATGGCCAACAGCCCAGCTGATTGCACCGCTTTGGGTCGTATGCTGGCCAACAGCAAGCAGGAGCGCCTTGGTATCTTAGCCAACAATTACTTCAGCTTATTTATGTCCGCGCTGAAGAAAATCGCTAATCGCGGCAGTCACACTAATGTGTTACAGCACCTCAGTGGCTATATTAAAAAATTACTGGATAGCGCTGACAAGCGTGAACTGCAAATACTCATTCAACAGTATCGCGACAGTATCGTGCCTTTGATTGTGCCCTTGACACTCCTCAAGCACCATTTTAACCGTCACCCAGATCGCTATATTGCCGAGCAAGTGTATCTACAACCGCACCCTGAAAACCTCAGTCTGCGCAATGCAATCTAAACATATTTTTAATCTGTCAATATGACTCACCAGCCTTTCAGGGTATAGATATGCAGCAACTTATTTGGTTTCGTAACGATCTTCGTATCAGCGACAACAGCGCCTTACACGCCGCCTTACAAGCGGGCCCGACTGTTGCAGTGTTTCTACTCAGCCCTGGGCAATGGCTGGCACATGATGATGCTGCCTGCAAAATTGATTTTATTTTACGCAACTTAGTTGAGCTGGAAAAAAGTCTCGCTACGCTGAATGTCCCCTTGTTGATTCGCACTGCTGACCAGTGGCAGCAAGCCCCTGAAGTGTTGCTAGAACTGTGCCAGCAACTGAATATCAGTGCCGTGCATGTCAATACCGAATATGGCATTCACGAAAGCCAGCGTGACATGGCTGTCGGTGCTGATTTAGTTGATCAAGGGGTATTATTTCATAGCCACCTAGATCGCATTTTATTTAAGCCTGGAACAGTTCTGACTCAATCAGGCACATATTTTAAGGTGTTTAGCCAGTTTCGAAAAATCTGCTATCAGTACCTATACGATCAAATACCTGCCTGCATCGAGACACCGCAAGCGCAAGCCGCGCTAAGCATCAACAGCGACCCCATCCCCACTCAGG
>JAAZCO010000079.1 GCA_012513235.1 Gammaproteobacteria bacterium | reverse complement strand
GGACTTAAAATCCCTCGGTGGTAACACCGTGCCGGTTCGATTCCGGCTCCGGGCACCATATAGAACAAGCACACCGCCAGTGCTTGTACGAAGAACCCGCTCTCAGTAGCGGGTTTTTTTATGCCTATAGAAAAGTGCTGTGTAGAGTTCTTGGCTTGTGCGTTCACTGCGTCGGGCGCATGCGTGCGGATCTTTAAAGCGGCGGCTGTGTGCCGAGCTAGGGAAGGGCAGTGTGCAGTTGGTGTTTAATTAAGGGTATGCAACATCGCTCGAGAGAGGCCACGCAGCGACAACATGTCGCAATGCATCTGCAACAGGTGCTGCTAAAATGCTGGCATAGACTATTGCCTAACCGTCTTAAGAAAAAGCCTCCGTTCTCGAGCATATCGAGCGGAAGCTTTTTTTTGGCTACAGAAAATGGCTTAGAACAGCCTGCGTTTTCTTAGTAATCGTCAAAGTCTTCAGCATTCAAGCGGGCGACACGCTCACGTTCTTCGCTGAGTACTGCTTGAATGTCGGCCATCACTGAATCAATATCGGCTTCACCTTCAGGCTCGATAAACTCACCCGTGAGTACGGTGTCCATCTCCAGCTTACCTTCTTTGTACAAGCTCCACATTTCTGGGCTAAAGCGTGTTTCCAATAGTTCGAGTGCGTATTGGCCATAGTAGTGGGTGATATTATTGATGTCGCGATTGAGCATAAAGAAGGCGTTATTGTTGGCAGCAGCATCCACAGCTTGCGGCAGGTCAATAATCACCGGGCCATGCTCATCGACCAGTACGTTAAATTCAGATAAGTCGCCATGCACTAAGCCGACACAGAGCATGCGTTTCACCGACTCCATCAGGGTGGCGTGATCTTTACGGGCTTGCTCAGCATCCATGCTGACGTCGTTCAGGCGGGGCGCAACTTCACCGTTGGGTAAAGTGACCAGTTCCATCAGTAACACGCCATCAAAGCAGCCGTAAGGCTCAGGTACGCGCACGCCAGCAGCGGCGAGGCGATACAGGGCGTCCACTTCAGCGTTCTGCCAGGCTTCTTCTGCTTGTTCGCGGCCAAACTTAGAGCCTTTTTCCATGGCGCGCGAGCGGCGGCTGTTGCCGGACTTGCGGCCTTCGCGGTACAGCGAGGCTTTTTTAAAGCTGCGTTTGTCCATGTCTTTGTAGACTTTGGCACAACGAATATCATCACCGCTGCGCACCACATAGACTACGGCTTCTTTGCCGTTCATTAGGGGGCGTAACACCTCATCAATCAGCCCGTCTTCAACGAGGGGGATTAAGCGTGCAGGGGTTTTCATAGGGCTCCCAAATCAATAGCAAAATAAAAATTAGCTTACTTAGCTGTCGAGTAAAGACCCAGCAGCTCGCATTGTGCGCCAAGTATAACCAGCTTGGCGCGATAGTGTGATGGGATTGGAAAATACTATGAAATATAGGCCATCCTAATAGAATGATCAGTCTGTGCGAAATACGTTAATGAGTCTTTGCTAACTTAGTAAAGCAATCCATCTTGCCTTGCACGCGGTGCTGGAAGATGGGTTGCTGCGTCGCTAGTCTTCTCGCGAAGACGGTTATTGCGCGGCGATGATGTTGCCGGAGTGTAATCCGCACTCTTTTTGCGTTGATTCTTCCCACCACCAGCGGCCTTCGCGCTCATGCTGATTGGGCAGTACGGGACGTGTGCAAGGCTCGCAACCAATGCTAATAAAGCCGCGCTCGTGCAGGCTGTTGTAGGGCAGCTCCAGCATACGGATATAAGCCCAGATCTCTTCGCTACTCATTTGTGCCAGTGGGTTAAATTTATACAGTGGCTGTTCAGGCGTAGAAAAGGCGCTATCGAGCTCGACTGCCGCCACTTGGCTGCGTGTGCCCGGGCTTTGATCACGGCGTTGGCCGGTGGCCCAAGCTTTGACTGTGGCCAGCTTGCGGCGCAGTGGCGCGATTTTACGCACACCGCAGCACTCGTTATGCCCGTCTTTATAAAAGCTAAATAAACCTTTTTCGCGGACTAAGGCTTCAACCTGGGTTGCGTCGGGTGAAAGTACTTCAATATTGATTTTATAATGCTCGCGCACCTGCTCCAGAAAACGATAGGTTTCAGGGTGCAGGCGCCCGGTATCTAAACTGAAGACTTTAACCTGCGGATTGATTTTCCATGCCATATCCAGCAGTACCACATCCTCTGCACCGCTAAATGACAGCCACAGTTCATCCCCGAAAGCGGCTAAGGCATGCTTGAGAATGCTTTGTGGTGTGGCGTCGGTGCAATCAGCGATCAGTTGCGGTAGGTCGATGGCGGTGGTCATATCGGATTCCTAAAAGAGGGTGCGCGTGAGTCAGGGCTGCATAATAGCAAGAAGCGTGGAGTGATTAGAACGAATAAAAACCGTTATGCTTATGCTTTGTGGGTCTAGATGCTGTAGGGAAATTGCCGTTATAACGCATGTGGTTCTTGCATGGACTGGAGGGAGGGGCTAGAGTGCCTCTTTTTTATGTGATGAGGAATTGCTGTGGAAATCGCCTGCCTTGACCTTGAAGGTGTATTGGTTCCAGAAATCTGGATTGCCTTTGCCGAAAAAACTGGTATCGAATCACTCCGGGCGACCACGCGTGATATCCCTGATTACGATGTGCTGATGAAACAGCGTTTGCGTATTTTGGATGAGCATGGTCTGACCTTAAATGACATCCAAGAAGTGATCGCTACACTCAAGCCGCTCGAAGGTGCTGTGGAGTTTGTCAATTGGTTGCGTGAGCGTTTCCAAGTTGTCATTCTGTCAGACACCTTTTATGAGTTCTCCCAGCCCTTGATGCGTCAACTGGGTTTCCCAACTTTGTTGTGCCACAAGTTGGTGACCGATGAAAACGGTCGTGTGGTTGACTATAAGTTACGTCAAAAGGATCCTAAGCGTCAGTCAGTCTTAGCGCTGAAAACCTTGTACTACCGTATTATTGCGGCAGGTGATTCCTACAACGACACCACCATGCTGTCGGAAGCGGATGCGGGTATTTTATTCCACGCGCCGGATAATGTGATTGCTGAGTTCCCACAGTTCCCAGCCGTACACACCTTTGACGATCTGAAAAAAGAGTTCCTCAAAGCTTCAGTGCGTGACCTGAGCCTGTAACAGCTTGATATCAGCAGGGCGGGCATCCGTGCCCACTCTGCTGCGCAGTTTTGTATTGTTGTCGATATTCCCGTCTTGTAGTTCTTCGTTGGCTGCTGATTCTAACGTCGGTCAATCTCTTATATTGTGATGTCTGCTATACAGCCATGGTCTCGCGCCCTTGCGCTGTGTTTTAGACTGTGCCTGCGCTGTGCAGTATGCTTTACACGGTTGGCTATAATGGCTGCATATTCCAGTATCAGGCGCTTATGCTTTATCTGTTGAGGCCGATATACCTATATTATGATTTTAAAGGTGGTAATCGATGGCAAGTCTTATTGATAGTATTGATCAGCGTACGCAACTTGTAGGTGAGAACCGTCTTGAAATTTTAATGTTTCGCCTGCACGGTCGCCAGCTGTTTGCCATCAACGTCTTTAAAGTACAAGAAGTGGTGCGCCTACCTAAATTGAATTTAATTCCGCAGCGCCACCCGCATATGTGTGGTGTGATTACTCTGCGTGGCAAAACCATTCCGGTGATTGATTTAGCCCAAGCAGTGGGCATGCGCGCCTTGATTCCTAACGAAAACAGCACGGTGATCGTGACTGAGTACAACCGCTCTATTCAAGCATTTTTGATTGGCAGTGTAGAGCGTATTGTCAACCTGACGTGGGGCACTATTCAGCCGCCACCGCGTACAGCAGGTCGTCAGCATTATTTAACGGCGATTACCAATGTCGATGATGCGATTGTCGAAATCATCGACGTGGAAAAAGTGCTTGCAGAAATTGTGCCGATGAACACTAAAATTTCTGAAGAAACACTCAGCAGTCCGGTCTTAAGTAAGGCGCGTGGTCGTGAGGTGTTGATTGTTGATGATTCAAGGGTCGCAATTCACCAACTCACTGATGCTTTAGGTCAATTGGGCATGATTGTGCACAAAGCCACTGATGGCTTAAAAGGCTTGCGTCAGTTGCAGGAGTGGGCTGATCAGGGTGAGGTATTGACCGACAAACTTTTGATGGTGATCACCGATGCAGAAATGCCGGAAATGGATGGTTACCGTCTGACCACAGAGATTCGTCAAGATCCGCGTTTAAAAGATTTGTATGTCGTGATGCATACTTCGCTGTCGGGCAGTTTTAACGCCGCGATGGTGAAAAAAGTCGGTTGTGATAACTTTTTGTCTAAGTTTCAGCCTGACCGTTTAGCTGAAGTGGTTGCAGAACGACTGTTGCTCGATGAATAAAGACGTGCAATTACCCGGTTGCTACAGCAGCTTGTTTTGATTTGCAGCAACTGCAGGCGGGGTGCGTCATTAAATCCTCCGCTAGTGCTTGCGAAACAGGCATAATAGCTTTCTTTAAGTGTTGAAATAAGGTGCATAGGCATGGCGTTGATTGGAGATATGAATACCCTGCAGGTCATTCGACAGGCTGATTTTGGCGTGTATTTGGATGGCGGTCCGCAAGGGGATATTCTTTTACCACGGCGTGAAATGCCTAAGGGTGAGCCCTGCGAAGATGAAGATTGGGTTAACGTCTTTGTGTATCTGGACAGTGAAGATCGCATTATTGCCACCAGCCGCAAGCCGACCATTAAAGTCGGTGAGTTTGCCAGTCTGAAAGTGGTGGATATCAACCGCATTGGTTTGTTTTTGGATTGGGGTTTAAACAAAGATTTATTATTGCCGCACTCAGAAGAAAAGCGTCCGCTGCAGATTGGTGATTATTGCGTGGTGTATGCCTATATTGATGAGCGTACCAAGCGTATTACTGCTACGGCGCGTTTAGACCGTTATCTGGATCAAGTACCGGCTGAGTATAGCGTCGGCGAAGAAGTGGATTTGCTGGTTGCTGAAGCTACAGATTTGGGCTTTAAGGCCATTATCAACGGTAAGCATTGGGGTTTGATTCATAAGAATGAAGCCTTTAAGTTTTTGCGTGGCGGTATGCAAGAGCGCGGCTTTATTCGTGAGATTCGTGAAGATGGTTTGATTAACCTGAGCTTACAGCCCCAAGGCCAAGAGCTGCGTGATGCACTCAGTGAAGCCATTCTAGCCAAGCTCGATGCCAATAACGGTCGTTTGCCCTTGAGCGATAAAAGCCCAGCGCCTTTGATTGCTGAGACCTTTGGGGTGAGTAAAGGCAACTTTAAAAAAGCCATAGGTGGTCTGTATAAGCACGGTATTATCCGTATTCTGCCCGATGGTATTGAGCTGGTTTAACCCGCTTGAGTTGGGTGGCAAGCGCTTGACAGCTTTTAAAGCAGATTGAGCTTGGCTTGAGAGTGGTTTCAGAGTTGCTTGAGTAACAGTTGTGCTGCGTTAATGCAGATTTAGCATCAATTGAAGGGGTTGGCATGCGCATTGTCTCGGGAATTGTCATCGCTGGGCTGTGTATTGCCGCTGTGGTTGGCGTACAAAAATGGCGTGGGCCGGTGGTGCCGGCTTTAACCATCGAGCCGATGCCACTTGAGCTGCGCATTGTTGCCAGTGGCGAAGTGCGTTATCAAACACTGGCGCGCATCGGCAGTGAAATCACCGGTACCGTGATCGCGCGCCATGTGCGTGAGGGTGATCGCGTTAGCAAAGGCGATTTGCTGCTCGAACTCAATCCGGAAGAGTTGCAGTCGCGCTTAGCCCAAGCGCAAACCCTATTGCAGCAATTGTACAAGGTCAGCCGCCCGCAAGCGCAGGCTGCTTTAGTGGAGGCGCGTGATAATCTGCGTCAAGCCAGCCGTGAAGCTCGTCGTCGTGAGTCTTTAGTGGCTAAGGGTATGATCTCTGCTGAGCAAGCAGAGCAAGCCCAGCGCATCGAACTCAATGCTAAAACTGCCTTAACCCGTGCGCAACTCTCTGCAGATTCTTTAGCCGTCGGCAGCACGGAAGAGCGTTTGTTACAGCAGCGCATCAGCAGTGCTGAAGCGGAATTGGCGAAAACCCGCATCTATGCACCCTTTGCTGGCCGTGTACAAACGCGTAATGTTGAGCCAGGTGATTTGGTGCAGCCCAGTAAAGTGCTGTTAGAAATTGCCCGCAGCGATGGTCTTGATCGTGACGGCAGCGCCAGTGATGGTCTTGAGGTGGTGGTGGCCTTGGATGAGAAAAACTTCGCGCCCCTGCAATTGCAACAACCGGTGCAGTTGATTGCCGATGCTTGGCCTGAACACAGTGTGCAAGGTGTGGTGAGCTTTATCGCTCCAGCGGTGGACAGTACGCGCGGTACCATTGATGTGCATATCCGCGTGTTGGCCGACAGCACCACAGCCGATAAAGCCTTTTTGCAAGGCATGACCGTGTCCGCCAATATCATCGCGGCCGAGCGTGCGGCGACCTTGGTGTTGCCCAATGATTACCTGATTACTAATAGTGCGGGACAAGCCCAAGTTCTGCGCTGGCGCGATGGCGCCGTTGAGGCTGTTACTGTCGAGTTGGGTTTGCGAAATATGACCCACAGTGAAGTGGTGTCCGGCTTAGATCAAGGTGATGTCGTGGTGCAAGCCGACCAACTCAGTGCTGGGCAACGTGCGCGTGTGCGCTTTGAGCAGGCACCGCATGTCATTCGTTAGCCGAGTGCGTGATCTACGCAACTCATTATGGATTGAGTGGCGTATTGCTTTGCGTTTTCTTGCGGATAACCCGTTGCAAACCTTATTGATTAGCGTGGCGATTTCCGTGGGTGCGGCGGTGATTGTCTTTATCACTGCGTTGATGATGGGTCTGCAAAATAACGTCATCGAACGGACCTTGGGTACCCAAGCACATATCCGTATTGAAGCCACTCGCCAACACAATAACTTCTCCGAAACTCCCGAAGGCAAATACATTTGGGCGCTGGAAAGTCCGCGCGCACAGAATCTGCAAACCATCAATAACTGGCAAGAAGTGCGCGATGCTTTGGATGAAAATCCAGCTTTAAGTACAGTCTCGCCCTTGATTTCTGGTCCAGCTTTTGCGCAAAAAGGCACTGCCCGTGCTTCGATTGCCATTATGGGCATTGAGCCTGCGCGCTATAAGGGCATTATTGAACTGGAAGAGTATCTGCAAGACGGGCGCTTTAGTGTCGGCGCTAATAATGTGCTGATTGGTCAGCAGTTGGCTGAAGACTTAGGCTTGCGCGCCGGTGATAAGTTACGTTTAGATGCCGGTGATAATCGCCAAACGGTGATGGATGTCGCGGGTGTTTTTGAATTGGGTGTGCGCGAGCTCGATAGCCGTTATGTCTATACCGACCTTAAACAAGCGCAGTCACTGCTCAACTTACCCGGTGGCATTACCATTTTGGAGCTAAAAATCGCTGATGTGTTTGCCGCTGAATACTGGGCGCAGCGCATTAAAAAACTCACGGGTCTGCATGTGCAAAGTTGGATGGAAAGTAACGGTCAACTGCTCAATGCCTTGCGCTCACAAACTATGACCACGCAGATGATTCGCGTGTTTGTCGCCTTGTCGGTGATTTTTGGTATTGCCAGTGTTTTGGCAGTGAGTGTGGTGCAGCGTACCCGTGAGATTGGTATTTTACGGGCGATGGGTAGTTCGCAGCAGCAGATTTTGCGCGTATTTTTGCTGCAAGGTGGTTTGCTCGGATTGGCTGGGTCTTTGCTGGGTGTGGCGGTTGGCTTTACTTTGGTGCAAGTATTTAATACTTTCGGCGATCGTTTGTTTGTGATCCGCTTGGAGCCATCCATACTGATCTCAGCGATTAGTATTGCTACCGCAGCAGGGGTGATTGCGGCGATGGTGCCAGCGCGACGTGCGGCCAACTATGATCCGGCGGTGGCGATTCGCTATGTCTAAATCACGTATTCTCACTCACGCTGCTGAGCAAAATATCGTACTGCAGTTAGATCAAGTCAATAAAATCTTTAACGCAGGTACGCCGCTGGAAAATCATGTGCTGCATGATATTTCCCTGCAGGTCAGTCGCGGTGAGTTGGTGGCCTTAGTGGGTACCTCAGGTTCAGGTAAAAGTACCTTGCTCAATGTGATGGGTTTGCTGGATGTGACCTCATCGGGTGAATTGCGTATTCAAGGGCATCTCACCCAAGGTTTGGATGAGCAGCAGCGTACACAGTTGCGCAGTGAGTCGATTGGTTTTGTCTTTCAGTTCCACCATTTGATCAGCGCTTTTAGCGTGTTGGATAACGTGCTGATGCCCTTG
>JAAZCO010000078.1 GCA_012513235.1 Gammaproteobacteria bacterium | reverse complement strand
TATTTGTTTATACGAAATACGGGGTTTGATACTGGCTATATTGGCTCGTCCAATATGTCACATTCCGCTTTGACCAGTGGCTTGGAATGGAACCTGAAAATCACTTCGCAAGAAATACCGCATATTATTAAAAAATCATTAAGCACCTTTGAGACCTACTGGGCTTCGAATGATTTTGAAGTCTTTGATGGTGAAATTGAGAGCAAAACTAAGTTGACGGCGGCACTGCGTGAAGCGCGCGGCGGCTATGCTGATACAACGACTTATTTCTTTGACCTCAAACCTTTTCCACATCAGCATGAAATTTTAGAGCAGCTTAGTGTTGAGCGTGATTTACACCAACGCTTTCGTAATCTGGTAGTGGCGGCTACAGGCACCGGCAAAACTTTGATTTCTGCTTTCGACTTTGCACGTTTTTTACGCAATAAACCTGATGCAAAATTTCTCTTTATTGCCCATCGCCAAGAAATCCTTAAGCAAGCACAAGCTTCCTACCGTGGTGTTTTACGTAATGGTGATTTTGGAGAGTTGTGGGTGGCTGGTGCTAAGCCTGAGCACTATCGCCAGCTATTTGCCTCGATTCAAACGCTGAATAATCAGCTGTCTGATTTATCTTTATCAGCGGATTACTACGATTACATTGTGATTGATGAGGTGCACCATATTGCCGCCAGCAGTTACCGTGCGGTACTGGAGTATTTTACCCCGACGATTTTACTGGGTTTAACCGCCACACCTGAGCGCCATGATGGCAGTGATATTTTGGCTGATTTTGGTGGGGTGATTGCTGCAGAAATTCGTTTACCAGAAGCAATTAATCGTCAGCATTTGTGTCCATTTCAGTATTTTGCCATTGATGATGATACCGACTTGCGCAGCATCCCTTGGAGCCGTGGTCGCTATGACATTGCCCAGCTGACTAACTTGTATACACACAACCATGTGCGCGTGAATAAAATCGTGCAGAGCTTGCAGGAGATTGTCACTGATATTGGCAGTATTCGCGCCTTGGCGTTTTGTGTCAGCCGCGAGCATGCAGATTTTATGTGCAAGCAATTTTTGCTTAAAGGTATTAACAGCGATATTTTAACCAGCAATAACAGTCACGAGCGTCAGCAAAAACAACAAGCGCTGCGTTCAGGTGAAATCAATGTGCTGTTCGTGGTGGATATTTTTAACGAGGGTGTGGATATCCCTGAAGTGGATACGCTGTTGTTTCTGCGCCCCACGGAAAGCCTGACTATCTTTTTGCAGCAACTGGGTCGTGGTTTACGTTTATTTGACGGTAAAGAGTGCTGTACAGTTTTAGACTTTGTCGGTAACTCACGGCCTGAGTATGACTTTGCGGGGAAGTTTAGAGCGTTAGTCGGTAAGACCAATCGTGCAATCAGTGAAGAAATTACTCAGGGTTTTCCACATGCGCCGTTAGGTTGTCGTATTGAGCTGAGCAAGCGCACGCAAGAGATGGTGCTACGTCATATTCGACAAGCGACAGTCAATGTAAATCGTTTAGTCGGGATGATTCGCAAGTTCTCATCTGATGCTAATCTGCCCTTAACTCTGGCGAATTTTTTAAAAATACACCCCAACCTACAGCTCGAAGATATTTATAAGCGGAGCAGTTGGAACAGCTTGGTTGCGCAGGCTTATCCTGAGCGCAAACAGCTCAGCGCTGATGAACCGCTGTTCAAGGTGTATGGCAGTGCGATTAAAAATAAGCTGTTAAGTTGTGACTGCTTTGATTATTTGCAGTTTTTGCATGAGTTAGCAGTCAATGACTTCACCTTAACAGCGCAAATGCATCAGCGTATGGCAGTGATGTGCCATTATGATTTTTGGCAAAAGCCAGGGCCAGCGTTAGGTTTTTCTACTTTGGTGGATAGCCTAAAAGCCTTAGATCATCCAGCGTTAAAAGCAGAGTTGCTCGATGTGCTCGGTTTGTTAATTAACCGTATTAAATATGAGCAATTTGCTTTAGCTAATTTGCCGCAGAATCCATTAAAAGGGCATGCTCGCTATACTCGTGAGCAAATTCTCGCTGGTTTCGCCGTCACTACTTTCGACTATCAAAAGCCTGCACGTGAAGGGGTGTTGATGATTGCTGAGCAAAATATTGAGTTGCTCTTTGTCACGCTGAATAAAAATGAAAAGCAGTTTTCACCGACCACCATGTACCATGACTATGCAATTAACGAGCAGTTATTCCACTGGCAATCGCAAAACAGTGCCCGGCCAGATAGTGGTAAGGGTTTGAGTTATATAGAGCATAAAAAAACCGGTAAGCGTCTATTTTTATTTGTGCGTGAACACAGCAAAGATGAATATGGCAGCACCATGGGCTTTGTTAATTTTGGCGAGGTGGAATACGTCTCGCATCATGGTAGCCAGCCGATGAATATTACCTGGCAGCTCAATATGCCCAT
>JAAZCO010000077.1 GCA_012513235.1 Gammaproteobacteria bacterium | reverse complement strand
GGAGTCAGTGTGTAATTCTCGCTGAATGACTTGACGGCTGATCTCCATCACCATTTGCAGCATGCTTTCTTCAAGCTGCTGATCTTGACTGGCGATAGGTTCAAAAAACTCACGCATGATATTTTCCAGCGTTTGCACTTTTGCTGCGAGCACGGCATCCGCTTCTTGTGTGGCTTTGAGTTGGCCGGCATGAAAACCGTCTTTTTCACCGGTACTGAAACCTTCATTCCACGCATCTTGACGCACAGCTTCAACATCCTCGAGCGTCAAAGGTTTGACGTCCTCAGCAACAACATCTTCTACTCGCACCTCAGGTTCGACATCGGGTACAGATGCAGCTTCAGCTTCGGTCTCTTCTGTATCAGGATGGTCTGCCTCTGGTGCGTCAAAACTGGGCAAATTCCACAGACTGAAGGCAGCACTTTCTTGTGCTGAAATTAATTCGCTGCTGGGTTTTTTATCACTCATGCCTACACCATCTCTTCGCCACCCTTACCACCTAAGACTATCTCACCGGCGTCAGCCATGCGACGAGCAATGGTAAGGATTTCTTTTTGTGCCGACTCCACTTCACTGATACGTACAGGACCCTTCGCCTCTAGGTCATCACGTAACAATTCAGAAGCTCGCTTAGACATATTCTTAAAGATCTTCTCTTTAATCGCATCATCTGCGCCCTTCAAAGCTAAGACCAGCACATCAGACGAAACTTCACGCAACAACGCCTGAATACCGCGATCATCAACATCGGCCAAGTTATCAAAGACAAACATCAGATCTTCAATTTTGCCTGATAAATCTTGGTCAAGATCACGAATAGCATCCAACAGTGGCCCTTCAATCGAGCTGTCTAAGAAGTTCATGATATCAGCAGCACGCTTGACCCCACCCATAGTGGTACGCGTGGTATTGGAGTTACCAGAAAACTGCTTTTCTAAAATGGTATTGAGCTCTTTTAACGCAGCAGGCTGAATGGTATTGAGTGCCGAGACCCGCAACACAATGTCCAAACGTACTTTATGATCAAAATGCGACAGCACTTCACCAGCCTGATCAGGATCAAGATACGCCACAACAATGGCTTGAATCTGCGGGTGCTCATAACGAATCACATCTGCAACGGCACGTGCTTCCATCCACTTAAGACTGTCTAAACCACTGGTATTACCACCCAGTAAAATACGGTCAATTAAGCCGCCCGCTTTATCTTCACCTAAAGCCTGGGTCAGCATATTACGAATATAGCCGTCTGAACCTACGCCTAAACCGGTTTGATCACTGACCACTTCCACAAATTCAGTCATCACCTGCTCAACTTGGTCGCGGTGTATATTGCGCATTTGCGCCATCGCTGAGCCAACCCGCTGCACTTCCTTGGGCCCCATGTGCTGCAATACTTGTGCAGCATCAGTCTCGCCGAGCGAGAGTAATAAAATGGCGGCCTTATCAACTTTACTAAGTTTATTGGTCATACAGCATTACTCACCGTCGTTAATCCACCCTTTAACTACCTGCGCTACGCGACCTGGATCTTGCGCCACCAAGCCTTTAATCGCATTCAATTGCGCATCGTAACCTTCACTCGGGCTGGGCAGTAAAATATTTTTAGGGCCACTTAGACTGACATGATCATCTTCTAAGCCAGCTTCTAAACCATCCATATCACCTAAATCAGTATCACCCAAACCACTATGAGTGGTGGCTAACTCTTTAGATTTATCACCACCGATCACATTACGTAATAAAGGTCGCAACACTCCAAACACCAAGACCACGATAAACAGCACACCCAACACTTGCTTGACGATATCCCAAAACCACGGCTCGGTATAAAAAGGAATATCAATGACTTCTGGCGGCGCAATCACAGCAAAAGGCGCATTAATCACGCTAACACTATCACCACGACTGGCATTAAAGCCGACTGAATCCTGCACTAATCGGGTAAAGCGTGCAATATCAGCTTCGCTCCAAGGTACACGTACCATTTCACCGGTTTGCGGGTTGACCACAGAGCGATCATCGACCACCACCGCAACAGACAAGCGCTGCAAGCGACCTTGATCTTGCTTGGTATAGCTGATGGAGCGATCCAGCTCAAAGTTACGTGTCGATTGCTCGCGCTTATCATTAGGATACGGCGCCAGCATCGGTTGACCTGTTCGAGCGTCAATAATTTGTTCGCCATTAGCATCGAGCAAAGGCTGGCCTGCCGCAACTGGACCGCCAGCAGCTTGGCCACCGCCAGCCACTTCTGGAGCTGTTGCAGGACCCGGTGGCTGATTACTCATGGCACCGGGCACGCCTTGTGGACCGCTGCTGACTTGGCGCTGCTCAGTCACTGATTGCTCACTGCGCAAGGCCGGCTGATCAGGGTTAAAGGTTTCTGAAGTCGATTCAATAGCACTAAAATCAACATCAGCCGAGACTTCAGCTTTATAGTGATCAGTGCCTAAAATAGGCTGTAAAATATTATGTACGCGCTGAGTAAAGAGCGTTTCCAAGCGACGTGAGTAATCAAACTGCTTACCGGCGCGAGTCATTTCAGATAACTCTTGCTGATCTGACAGCAGATTACCTTTCTGATCCACTACCGTGACTTGTGCTTTATTAAGCTCGGGCACACTGGTCGCCACCAAGTTAATAATCGCCATCACTTGGCTCGGCTCCAATGCGCGACCCGGATACAGCTCAACCAATACTGAGGCGCTAGGCTTGCGCTCATCACGGACAAACACCGAGCTTTTTGGAATGGCTAAGTGCACGCGAGCGGCTTTTACGTTGTTTAAGCTCGACACTGTACGCGCCAGTTCACCTTCTAAACCACGACGGTAACGAGTGGTTTCCATAAACTGACTGGTGCCAAGGCCTTGCTCTTTATCAAGGATTTCAAAACCAATACTGTTATCGGTAGGCGTCACACCTGCTGCAGCTAATTTTAGACGGGCATTTGACAAGTCTGAAGCTTTAACCAACAAGGCACCCGAGTTGGGCTCGACACGGTAATTG
>JAAZCO010000076.1 GCA_012513235.1 Gammaproteobacteria bacterium | reverse complement strand
TTTAGTGCAGCGCGCGGAATGATTCCATCAGCGCTGGAATACCTTTAAACATACCTACACCTGCCATCACCGTGCACAGCACGATAAAGACGATGGAAGGGATAATCCAACGGTCAGTACGGGTCATTTTCTGGCCGCGTTCTTTGTCACCAATAATGCCAATATTGTCCAGCAGTACCGTGAGTGACCAGCCAAATACTGGGTTGACCAGAGCGGATGAGAAAATCACAATGGCTGCCGATTGCGCTGTTTTACCTTCGCGAGTCATTTGCATGCCGGCTTCGAGTAATGGCAAGTACACACCCACAATCAGCGCAACGCTGAGTACCGGTGGCCAAATCGCTAAGTCCATGGGGTAACCCCAAACTGCAGCAACCACGCAGAGCAAACCGGTCAGCACCGCACCGGCTGGAATTGGACGCTTAGCAATTGCTGCTGGAACGATATAAGTACCCCAGGATGAGGCAATATTGGCACCACCCAGTGCGGTACCTACCACTTGGCGTGCCGCGGCGACACACATGGTGTCATCAATATCCATCACCACTTTCTTAGCGTTTTTTGGATAATTGAGATACTGGAAAGCGCGGTGGCCAAGGAAGTCCGGTGACCACATCGCAATGGCTAAAACAGCAAAAGGCGCTGCAGCAATAAAGTGCTGCATATTGGGTAGGCCCAGTTTCCAACCGGTATCTTCGCCCCACCAGTACGCAGGGTTAAGGTTGGGTAGACCGGGTTCTGTGGTGAACTCAAACGGAGCACCCAGAGCAAAAGCAATCACTGCTGCCAGTATCGCGCCCAGCGGAATCGCCAGCCAGCGTTTGCCCAGATGTTCTAAATAGGCATACATAATAATAGTGGCCAAAATTACCACAAAAGCAATATAGCCAGCATCAAAACCTTCTGCCCAAGCATAAAGGTACTTAATTTGCGAGGTCATGCCGATAAAGCCCAAAAACAGCAGCAGTCCACCACAGACCCCATCGCTGGTCAGCCTGCCAAGCAAGCTTCCTCCTTTGAAAATCCCCAAAGTAAAACCTAGAACACCAATCATCAGACCCAGCGCCATCGGGTGGCCACCAGATGCCACAATAATAGGCACCAGCGGAATTAATGGACCGTGGGTACCGGCTAAGTTAGCAGTGGGAATCAGAAAACCAGAGAAAATCACCACAAATAAAAGTGCGGCAATCAGCATTTCATAGCGGGCGTTTTCAATTACAAAAGATGAGGGTAGGCCTAAGGGCTCAGCAAAGGCTGCAACAATAGCTGCCACCATAACAATTTTGCCGATAGTGGCCGCCATGGCCGGCACCCAGTCTTCAATTTCAAAACGGTAGTCACGAAAAGGTAAGTTCATGCCCCAGCGACGTGGTGACATGATTGAAAGTTCGTGTTCTAGGTATTCTTGACGCGATGCAAACTCGCTTTGCGGGCGGTGTAAGGCGCGGTAACTTTGAGAATCATCCTTTGCCATTTTATTGCTCTTTTAATATATGCCTCAAATAAAAAAGACAGGCGGGCAAGGCTACCGTGCGGTAACGCTATGCTGACTCTGTCTTTGCTAGTGTTTCTTATTTTTATGGGGGCGCATAAATGCAAGTGATTGAACTATACAGAACCGTAGTTCAATTAAAGCTGCATATCTTGAACAGCAGCAGCGCTAACTGCAATAGGTCTTTTGTATGGTGATGTTACAGCTGTAAATGTGAGGTGCTGTGCCTTAAATGATTAAAAGCCATCAATACCATATTGCTGTAATTGCTCAGCAATTTTTTGTACTTCGCGATGCTGGAAAAAAGCTACAGCTTGCTCCGTCTGCCGCGTGGTTAAGTAACGTTGTTGCTGCCATTGCTCTGCGGTTAATTGCGACAGGCTCTGCCATGTATCAGTGGGTGTGCTTTTGATAAAGTTTGGGGTGCCGAGCGCTCTGAGCCATGCCTGAAAGGAGCGAGTTTTAGCCTGAGCAAATAATTCTGCAGTTTGTACGCTACGCTTTTTGCCAAAGCCTGGAGTGCTGGTTAAATCAGTAGCGCTGAGTGCCAGCCAATCGGTCAGGCGCTCAATATGCTCTGCATCCATCAATGCTTGCCAAGTTTGAGCGCCCAGACCGCGCAGATTCAGTGTTGTTTTATCACTTAGCCATGTGAGGCGTGCGAGAAATTGTTGTTGGCATGCGGTTGTTGCTTGCCAGCAGCTGAGTGGATGGTAGTCCGCTGCGCTTGGCAGCCTAATTATTGTGCGCTGCGGACTGCGCCACACCACTTCTTTAAGCTGAGGTACCGCATGGCCAGACAAAGCGATGGCGACATGATCACCAGGGCTCAGTTCTAGCTTTTGCAAACGACTGAGCGAGCCTAAACTGACTTTGCGAATGGTTTTATTGTCCAGTGAGACTGCAGCTAGATGAGCGATCGGGGTAATGCGACCACTGCGGCCAATATTAAAGGTCACGTCAGTGACTGAGGTGAGAGCTTGTTGCAGTGGATACTTTAATGCCACGGCCCAAAAGGGTGGGTAAGTACTGCGTGGATGGTTGATCTGGCGCTGACTTTGTTTAATCACTACACCATCACTGGCAAAAGGTAATGGCGAGCTATACCAATGATCACGCCAATGTTTAGCCTGATTGAATGTGGTAACCGGTTGGCTATAGGTGCTGCTATCGCTAAAACCTAGAGCGTGTAGCTCTTGTAAACGCTCCAGCATCGTGGCAGGACCATCAGGCCATTCCCAGATAAAGAGACCAATGTGCTCACCCTCGGCGGCGCTGAGTTGATGACGGTTGAGTAAACCTGCAACTTGACTGCGTGCATCACTACCACCCCCTTGCTGTTGAATATGTTGCGGCTGTTTAAGATACAGCTCACCTTGCAAGGTGACTGTGGGATAGGGCGTTGCTAGTTGCTCAGGTACAGCCTGAATGGCTGTGGCATGGGCTAACCAATCTTGTCCGGCCAAGCCATTACCGCGACTGAGCATCTGCGTCAGTTGTCCGTCGCGATACACCAGCGTCACTGCTACGCCGTCCACTTTAGGTTGCACCCAAAGATCCTGACGCTTGTGCATCCACTGCTTCAGTGCGCTGTCACTGAGTTTTCTTAAACCTGTTTGGCTAAAAGGTAAATCAAGCTCAGCAGAGACTGACTTGAGTGCCGTGGTGGCTGGTTCTGCTGTGTGGGTCGCTATAAAGCACTGCTGCCAAGTCTGCAGTTGTTCGCGGGCTTGATCATAGAGTTCATCTGCAATGGGTGAACTGCCATCGCGGTGATAACTGCGATCCCAATCGGCAATACGCTGGCGCAAAGTGCTGATTTCTTGCTGAGCTTGATTTGATGTCCAAGTGGGGCAATGGGCCTGCGCACTGGCATTTATAAAAATAGTGTAACTGAGCACAAGGCTGGATAAAGCAAAACGAAACATACATAGCATCCTTGCTGTTGATATGTGTCTGTGCAGTGTAGTTGAGAATCAGCAAGTGGCTTGGTTAAGGTTCAATTAAGGTGCGCAGGCTAAGCTCCTGCATAGGATATTAAAGGACAGTAGTGATGAAAAATATTTTATACAGTGTTGCGCTCGTGGTTTTGGCGGTCTGGGGACTGACTCTGCTAGGGCAAACTGCATCTATGGATGTGTGGTGGTGGCGTAAACAGCTGATTTTTGTCACAGGACTGGGTTCTTTTGTCTTGATGTCGCTGATTATGGTGCTGGCTATACGTCCTCGTTGGTTGGAAAAACCACTGCATGGGCTGGATAAAATGTATCGCTTACATAAGTGGGCAGGCATTTGGGCAATCGGCTTAGCGGTTGCGCATTATTTGATAAAACTCTCCAAAGATATGCTGCTGGTGTTTTTTGAGCGCGGTGTTAAAGAGCCGCGTCTTGAAAACTTCCTTGAGGTGTTTCGTGGCGCAGCGAAAGATATTGGCGAGTGGACGGTATGGATTCTGGGCATCATGCTGGTGATCACCTTATGGCAGCGTTTTCCTTACCATATTTGGCGTTATGCGCATAAAGCGTTGGCCGTAGTTTATATCTTGATTGCCTTTCACGGCGTGGTCTTAACCCCTGCAGATTGGTGGTTACAGCCGGCTGGCATCGTACTTGGCATATCAACAGTTGTGGGTGTGTATTGTGCGATTATTGCTCTGAGTGGTCGTATTGGGCGCACGCGTCGTTATCAAGGCAGCGTGTCGAGTGTTCAGCAACACCAAGGCGGGGTGCTTGAAGTCACCTGTCAGCTACCTCAGCAGTGGGCGCATCAGCCAGGACAGTTTGCGTTTTTGACCTTTGACCGTTTTGAGGGCGCACATCCATTTACGGTGAAGAGTGCCAGCTGCGGTGACGGGCAAGTGCGCTTTGCCATTAAAGCTTTGGGCGATTACACCACGCGTTTACAGACTGTGTTAGCGGCTGGGCGACCGGTTACTATTGAAGGGCCTTATGGTTGCTTTGATATGCAGCAAGGGAACGGCAGCGAGCAAATATGGATTGGTGCCGGTATTGGTGTGACGCCTTTTATTGCGTGGCTGGAAGCCTTGCAAGCTCATCCTCAGCAAGCGCCTCAGGCGACCTTATATTACTGTGTGAAAAATACTGAAGAAGACGTTTTTTCTGAGCAATTACAGCGGTTATGCGCTGCGCTACCTAATATCACCTTGCAGCTGCATTACAGTGATCAGCACGGGCATTTAACGGCCGATAAAGTTCTGCAAGGCCGGTCTAGAGATACCCATATATGGTTTTGCGGTCCACAAAAATTTGCTCAAGCTTTACAACAAGGTATGCAAGCGCAGGGCAGTCCTGCCTGCAATTTTCATAAAGAATATTTTCAAATGCGCTAAAACGACATAGCAAGCACCGAGAAATGATGCATAACACACCACAATGACACCCATGTAGAGCGCGTATCTGCAGGTTGCAGTGCTGTTGTGAAGGGTTAAGGCAGGGTTAAAATGACTGTATTCAGCTTTAACTTAATCCTTTTAAATTATATATAAAGTGCTTTATTTATACTTTGTGGTTAATTTTTTGCATGTATTTTGTATCAGATAATCTTTCTCGTCATGGCTCATGGCCATCCTTAATGTGACTTTTTTATATAATATAAATATGTGCAATTACTACTGCGCTCTGAGTGATTTCTCTGGCGCAGTCATCCCTCAATATTTTTGTAAGTGCTAGAAAAAATAGAATTTTCAGGTTCAGTTCTGGCTTGTGAAAATGTGTTTTGAGCATTTTATCGTTCGCAATTTGTGAGTGTATTTTTGTTTTGTCTGTGCAACGACCCTGCTTAACGCAGATAAATGCGTGTGCAATCAATGCTTTGCTTGAAATTTCAGAAAAATTGCACAGTTATGGAGCTGTAAAAAAGTATTCTATAAGTTTAGTTTTAATTTATAAGTTTAGAT
>JAAZCO010000075.1 GCA_012513235.1 Gammaproteobacteria bacterium | reverse complement strand
TTGCTGATTAGATTGCGGATGGAGGGTGGGGCGGGTTTGTTCGTTCATCTGATGAATCTGGCTTGCAGAATGCAGATCCACTTCATTCACGCCGGCAATGGTTAAGCGGCTGGCGAAGAACTCATCCAATTCGTCCAAAATATCACTCAGGGTGTTGTCGTCTTTATCGAGTGATAAAATATAGCGCTTTTGCTCTAGGTTGAGGCTACCGACCGTGGCAAAAGTGCTGGTGAGTAAGTCACTGACCAAGAACCAAGGTGTGATGGTAGAGCGCACGACAACGTTTTCTGAGCGCGTGCTGTCGTAGATGCTATTACCCGTGGATAGGCGTGATTCTGTGTAGGTGCCTTCCACGCTCAGCTCTAACAGCAATGAGCGAAACAGCATTTCACTCCAGAACGCATTGGCCATAGCGGTGAGAACATTACCGAAAATCAGGCACATTAATGGGTACATGAGTAAGTGAATATTCTCAGGGTAGTCCACGATTTTTGCCAGTTCATCGGTGAGCGTTAAGAGCCATAAGCAGCTTGCCGCAATTAACGTTTGGCCTAATGCAGTGGTGAGTATACGAACAATTTTAAAGCTGCCAGAGTAGGGCAGAGTGTGCGGAATAGGCTGCGTTTCAACTAAGGTACGCCCTTTAAATGCGCCTTTTTCTGCTCCGCCTTCTTGAGTTAAGTTGGGCTCAAATTTCTGATAGACGCGGTTAGGAATTTCACGGTAACGGCGATTGGCTAAAATATGCGTATCTAAGTGAATGAACAACTCGCGTGGCATCAGGTTTTTCTGCCAGTTATCACGGTGTTCAGAGACCTGGGTCACAGGCTCAATAAAGCGCATACGGTTGGCCAGTAACAATAAGCCTAGGCCACTGGTGACAATGCCCAGCGTGAGCAGGATCAATAAAAACGGCAATGTATTGATAGGCAGTTCAGGAATATGCTGAATGTTGTGATGCACATAAGCTAAAGCGGCAGGCAATAAAATCGCCATACCCATAATTAAGCCAATGCGTGGCAACCCAATATTACGACCACCTTGGCTAAAGTGTTTTAGCGGATCACGGCTCGACCACCACAGCTTAATAATATAAACGGTCAGAGTCAGTCCCAACCAAGCCATGACGGGAGTGTCATCGAGACGGGCTAAGCCGCTGGCGCTGGCAAACCAAGCTAAGGCAAAGGTTAGCAGCATAAAAATAGTCATGCACAGATTGAAAAATAGATTTTCAGCCAGAGCGCGATACTGCGGTGGCATAAAGAGTAATTTGGGAATAATAGTGTGAACCATGCGTGAGAACAGACTGCGTGGCTCCAAGAAGGTGGTGTTTTTACGTCCCATCATCATTAAGCGCAGTTCTTCTGCATTGGGATAAGCTTTAGCACGTTGATCAGGATCAGCCTGATTCAGGGTTAAGCTATCGGGTGCGCTGCGGCCTACATAAAAACGAAACAGTTTAAATAAGCCCTTACCTAAAGCGGTCAGCCCCCACAATACGAGCAGTAAGCCTAATCCAGCATGCAACCAGCCTTCAATTTCACGGCCGCGATCAACTAAATCAGCGACTAAAAATAGCGCGTAAAATCCAGCCAGAGCTACAACTAAACCGCGTACTGCAATAATGGCTCCCTCGATCCGAAAGGGGTTGGTTATACCGAGCCCTTGGGAGCCGTAATCATATGACATGAGTTGTCCTTAAAAAACCTAATAAAATGAGGCGGCAATCATAAACGAGTTACCTTACATTTTCAGTCTCTTAAGGTGTGGTGCTAGGTGTAGCGCCGATTTTCAGCAAGCCTACCTCTAGTCTAGAGATCGTCTTCACGCAGGATATGAATACACTCAGGCGTGCCATCAATCTTCAGGCGACGCTGTAAATAAGCGCCTTCTTGCGTGGCAATCATGATGTTAGAGCGCGGTACTAGAATTTGCGCCACTGTGACCTGATTGATCTGGTGTAGTTTGATTACGACCTGTAAGGGTGGACTGGTTTTTTCGGCAATTAAACCTTGTAAATGGATGATGTTTTGGTGCTGAAGGTGTAAACCGCTGGCCGTTGCATCATCTTCTACCCCAAGCCATAACTCACCGCCTTGGGTGTTGGCCAAGCATGTTAAAGCTTCGATTAATTCACGATCAGGGTAGCCGCTACGATCGCTTTTAAATTCAACGGTTAGACTTTCTGCACAAGGTAAAATAACGGACACAGCACTAGCCTTTTAAACAGTAATATATCGCAGGTTGATTGATCATTAATCAGTCTAAGCCTAGCAAAAATGCAGTATTGCTTACATCCTAATCCAAACAATAAGGTATAACTATTCTACTTGATCCGCCGTTGAGGCGATGTAAGTATTGCCAATCGATGCCCTGTTAGGAGTTTTGCGTGCATAGAATTAATCCGAAAAAATTACTGCACAGTAAGTGGACAGCAGTGAAGCCCGTGAATAAAGAAAAGCACTTTATGGTGACTGAATTAAAGTTTGATGAGGAAGATAACGTGATGCATTGCTTGTTAGAGGCGGTGCTGACAAAGCGTGAAGAAGCGATTGATTGGCACGACTTAAAAAATACTGAGCAGTGGCGTCAGGGTTGGCAGTGAGCGGCTGGATTCGAGATACGACAGCCGCCTGGAGCCCAACAATTGGGACGGCATAATGCGCCATCGTGTGTTTACTTATATTACGCGTGCTGATCAGCTGTTAATACTTGAATATGTGGATGGCCGTTATCGAGAGCCGCAAATTCCGGGCGGCACTGTAGAGGTAGGTGAGCTGCCCGCGGTGGCTGCGCTACGTGAAGCACAGGAAGAAACGGGCTTAAGTGCGCTTAAAATCGTTAAATACTTAGGTTGCTTTGAGCGTAATTTAGCGGAGATAGGTCGTGATGAAACCATTATGGCTTGTTTTTTTCATCTGCACACTGACGAGGCGACACCTGACTCTTGGCGACATTTTGAGCGTGACTCATCTGAGGGGCTTGGCCCTATTGAATTTGCCCTATCTTGGGTGCCATTGAGCCATCTGCCAAAACTGGGCGGGATTGATGAGGCAATGCTGACGCAGTTGCATGCATCTGTGAGTGAGCATGCGCTTAAAGCATCAGTGCTGCAGTAAAGCTATTGGGGGTGACAACTTGCCCTGCCTGTCTAAGCAGCAATTTTCGTTACAATATAGTATGTTTAATTCTTAAGTGTTCTGCAGTATTACGCACCGGGCGTGTGCTGCAGGTCATATATGGAGAGATTATGATGAAAATTGCAGTCACCAGTCAAAACCGTAAAAACATCACTGAGCATGCTGGCCGTTGTCGTAAATTTTGGGTTTTTAATACGCAAGACGGTGTCATTGTCGACAAAGAATTACTTGAACTGCCTAAAGAGCAGTCATTTTATGAAAGTGATAGCCAGGTGCCGCATCCTTTGGATGATATTAATATCTTTATTGCTGGGGGTATGGGGCAAGGTTTAGTACGACGTTTAGCACGTAAAAATATTACCAGCTTGGTCACCACAGAAACTGATCCAGAAACAGCGGTATTGATGTATCTAAAAGGTGAGCTGCAAGCTGAAGAATCAAGCCCGCATGCAGGTAATTGCCAAGACCATAAGCACTGATTTGCGCTTACTGTGATGTATTGAGCCGACTCTATTGTATGTATTGGGATTGAATGTATTGGGCAACTTGATGACAAGTCGCCCAATCATCATTATTGAGCGGTTAAACCACCGTCAACAACAAACTCAGCGCCGGTTGAGTAGCTTGACTCATCTGAGGCTAGGTACAGTATCACGCTGCTCACTTCTTCAGGCTGCGCCATACGCTTGAGCGGAATAGTTTTAGCAAAGGCTTCGACCACATCTTTAGTGTCGCCTTGCATAATCATGGGCGTGGCAATTACACCTGGGTGTACGGAGTTCACACGAATACCAAAAGGCGCACAGGCTAATGCAGCCGCTTTAGTCATACCGCGCACCGCAAATTTTGAGTCGGTATAACCAATTGCGCCACCGACTAAGCCATTGATCGATGAAATATTAATAATCGAGCCGCTTTGGCTGGTTTTCATCGATGGAATAACGGCTTTCATGCCTAAAAAGACCGACACTTGGTTGATATCGATAATGCGACGGTAGTCTTCAAGTGAGACATCTAAAATTGATTTAGCCATGGTAATACCAGCATTATTGACCAGCACATTGACGGGGCCAAATTGCGCTTCGGTTTGCTCAACCACTTGCGTCCAGCCTGCTTCACTGGTGACATCATGCTTGATAAATAAAGCATTGCCGCCCAGTTCAGTGGCTAAGGCTTGGCCTTTTTCCGCGTTGATATCGGTCAGTACAACCTTGGCACCGGCTTCGATACACAGGCGAGCATGAGTGGCCCCCATACCTTGGGCGGCACCGGTAATGATAATTACTTTGTCTTGTAAACGAGCCATGTGATGTCCTATGCAGGTTATTGTTTACATCGAGTATAACGCGCACATAAATCATTACGCATAGCGCGTTATGGCGTTGCGCAGTCTTATGATTTGTGATTCAGACTGCGCATACTGTTGATTGCTAGATTTAAGCTCGAGCGGGTCAATTTATACCAGTGGACGCTGCATGACCTGATTTAAATGTGCCAGCGGGCTGATATTCGGGTTGTACTGATCTTCTGGAGCAATATGAAAGGTTTGTTCCATCATATATTGCCCTGACTCTACGCCATGTAAGGCGTGATCAGAAAAGCACACCCAGACTGAGCCTGAGGCAAAGGGCATAGTGATTTGTTTAGCTTGTTGCTGATACTGCATGTCAGCTTTCATGTTGTCGTGCAACTGCAGCATGAAGTGGTCGTATTCACTGCGCAGTGATTTGGTGATGCCGAGCTTATTCAGCGCTTTAGCTTGCCAGCCAACGTAGGGTTTGCAGCGCGGTAGCATGGTTTTCACCATATCTGCAAAAGGCTCGCCGACACGCCAGACCCGCGGCACGCCTTCAGGGTTTAGGTTACTAAACACGCGTAAAATACGTTCGCCACGGTTGGGGCGCGATGGAAAGGCATCCACATGCATGCGGCGGTCATCGGCACGCCAAGATTGCTTGCGAGCTTCGACTGTTTTCGGGCGGTAGCTGGTGGGTGCACGACGCACAGCCCCCTTATACTTGGGCAGTAAGCTGTAAATCAGCTGTTCAGACTGAGTGCGGTAGCGTTTTAGCATAGCGGTTAGCAGTTCTTGTGTGGGTTCATCACCCACGGCGCCTTTGAGCTGATTATCAGCCGCTAAACTGATATTGCGGACATTTTCTTCCAGCACAGCGGGTGTCAGCAGGGTTTGCTCTTCTTCACTTAGGGCAAAGGGCAGGGTCGGAAAGTACAGGACTTTGCCTTGCTCAAGCGCGTTGATCCAGTTGCTGTCTGTTACGGGTAATTGCCACTGTGTTGCGGGGACTTTTACAATTTGCGAGTTCATATCAATAAGCCTTCGCCGTATTACGTTGGCTAACTGTTAAAGCCGAGACCTAATAGGTGAGTTGAATGTTATACACAAATAAATAATACGCCACAGATGCTGACTGCAAGCTGTCTAAGGCTGCTGATTGCGGGTGTGAAGGCTGATAATGTCGGCTGTGCGAGTTGTGATCGGGTTGTTGGAAATGGAGAACGTGCAGCACTTAAGAATAGGCTGTGCAATTGCGTAAGCTGCTGACTTTAGCTCGGGATAAAATCCCTGTAGGCTGCTGTGTTATGTGCTGTATTGCCGAACTTGAAGCATACATAGCGTTATGACGGGCTGATTTCAGCGTAAATAATCAATAGAAGAGGTGTGTTGATGCAACTTATTGAAGCGTTACAGCGTCGTTATGCGACCAAGGCGTTTGATGCCACAAAAAAGCTCCCCGAAACTGTGGTTGAGCAGCTCTTTGCTTTGCTGCGTTTAAGCCCATCGAGTACCAATATTCAGCCTTGGCATTTTATTGTCGCCAGTACGGATGAAGGTAAAGCACGTTTAGCTCAAGGTGCGGGCGGTAGTTACAGTTATAACGCAGCTAAAATACTCAATGCTTCGCATGTGGTGTTGTTTTGTGCACGAACACAGATTGATGATGCCCATTTGCAAAAAGTTTTGGCTGCCGAAGAACGTGATGGCCGCTTTGTAAAGGCTCCTGAGGTGAAAGCTGCTGCGCACAATACGCGTTTAGCCTATTTAAATGAGCATAAATTCACCAAAAAAGATGTGCCGCACTGGCTGGAAAAACAAGTCTATTTAAATATGGGCAGCTTCTTATTGGGAGCAGGGTTGCTGGGCATTGATGCGGTGCCGTTGGAAGGTATTGATCAGGCTATTTTAGATGCAGAGTTTGGCTTAAATGAGCGTGATTTAACTGCCATTACAGCTGTTGCGCTGGGCTACCATGCTGATTCTGATTTTAATGCGGCACTGCCTAAATCACGTTTAGCGGCTGAAGATATTTTCACCGTGATTTAACCCAGAGTACGCCACAGCAGTGCGGGTGATCAGTGCGGATTACCCATGCTGCTGTGTGTAAGTTGAGCGCGAGACCGATTGTTAAGGTTATTGAGACAGGGTATCAATGCGAATTATCCAAGCACCACACAGTTATCAAGAAGAAATCCGCAAAAGCCGTTTTCTCGCGCAGGCTGTGTTCTTACCCAGTGCTGAGCAAGCACCAGCGTTGATTGCGCAGCTGAGTACGCCCAATGTCTCGCATAACTGTTGGGCATGGCGTTGTGGTGAGCAGTACCGTTTTACTGATGATGGTGAGCCTGGCGGCACAGCAGGGCGCCCGATTTTAGCGGCGATTGAGCATCAAGGATTTGATCAAGTGCTCATCGTAGTCACACGTTGGTATGGCGGCATTCAGCTGGGTACTGGCGGCTTAGCTCGTGCCTATGGTGGTTGTGCTCATCAAGTCTTACAGACGGCCCGCAGTGAAGTGCTGGTAGCGCAAAGGGTATTAACAGGGCATTGCCCCTATACCTACTTAGATATCTTTAAAGTGCGTATCGCTGAAGCAGGTGGGGTGGTCAATAGTGAAGAGTTTGACGCCCTAGGTGCGGTTTTAAATCTGTCAGTGCCAGATACGCAGGTTACTGGATTGCAAGCTATGCTCAGTGAAGCCACACGCGGTGCCAGCTCTTTACACGAAATTGCGTCAGCCTAGAAACAACAAACCGCCCTTAAAGGCGGTCTGTTGTAAAGCCTATGCAGCAATCAACGCCAGTCAGCACGGTCCATTAAACGAATCGCTTCTGCTTGACGCTTACCGGCCACTTCCACAGGAATGGTATCGGCTTTGAACTCACCCCAAGCAGCCACTTCTTCTGAAGGCTTAACGCTTGGGTTGGCAGGGAACTCTTGGTTGACGCCCGCGAAGATGCTTTGTGCTTCTTCAGTGGTCATCCACTCTAAAAGCTT
>JAAZCO010000428.1 GCA_012513235.1 Gammaproteobacteria bacterium | reverse complement strand
CAGCACTGAATGGTTTGCTTGGTAGTCTTGGTGGGGGTGCTTTGGGGGGCGGTATTATTAGCTTACTGATGTCCAGTAAAAAGGCACGCAAGGTAGGTGGCAATGTTATTACTTATGGTGGCTTAGCAGCGCTGGGTGTCGTAGCCTACAAAGCTTATAGCAACTGGCAAAATAACAATCAAAATCGGGGTCAGGTACAGTCCAACGCACCTTATACACAACATCAACCGCAGACAGTGGATCGTGTGTCACCAGCAGTCATGGAAGAACATAGCCAGGCTATTCTTCGCGCAATTATTTGTGCAGCCAAGGCTGATGGCCATATTGACGAGCGCGAGCGGCAGCTGATTGATGATGCAATCGCCAAGCTCACGAGTGAGCCGCAGCTGCAATTATGGTTCCAGCAAGAGTTGCGTAAACCTCTCGATCCAGTGGACCTAGCTCGTGCAGCGAAGACCCCGGAAATTGCGGCTGAGATGTACCTCGCCAGTATTCTCGTGGTCGATGAGGAAAGTTATATGGAGCGTGTTTACCTTGACCAACTTGCACTTCAACTGCAGCTTGCACCGGCACTAAAAGCGGAGCTAGAAGCGCAAGCAATAGCGCATCAGTCTTGAGCGGGACTCTTAAACTTAATCGCTCAAACAGCAACTGAGCGGCCTAGCCGCAACTGTAGATGATTAGCATATTTTATTGTGCAGGCTACACTAGTGATTACTTTGATCGGCTATCTGTCATCGGCAAGTGTCTGCCTATGACACCTTACTAAGGATAGCCGACGTCCAATTATGCGGTAGCAGCGCATTAATAGCGTTGCTCTTCTGCGTCGGCAGTCGCGTCAGAACATCCTTCAAATAAGCATACGGATCATGCCCGTTGAGTTTGGCTGACTGGATCAGAGTCATGACTGCCGCAGCGCGTTGCCCACTTCTCAGTGAACCAGCAAACAACCAATTGGAGCGGCCTAGCGCCCATGGGCGAATTTGGTTTTCTACCCAATTATTATCGATGGGCACAGCTCCATCATTCAGATAGCGCGTCAGCGCTGTCCAGCGTTTGAGGCTGTAATCCAATGCTCTGGCAGTGCTAGAGCCATCCGGTACTTTCTGGCGATGGATCAGCATCCATTGATGCAACGCATCGGCAATCGGCCGAGCTTGTTCATGCCTGATGGCGTGTCGTTTATCGGGCGGCAGATCTTTTACCTCCCGCTCGACCCTATACAGCTGGTTGATATATTCGAGGGCTTGTTCAGCAAGGGTGCTTTGGTTAGCTTGATGCAAATCGAAGAATTTGCGCCGCGCATGGGCCATGCAGCCGATTTCGGTGATGCCGTTGCCAAAACCAGCCTTGTAACCTGAGTAATCATCGCAGACTAACTTGCCTTGCCAGTCGCCCAGAAAGTTGCGTGCATGCTCGCCGGCGCGAGTCGGTGCGAAGTTGTAAACAACCGCTTTCAGATCCGAGAACGGCGTCGTGCAATAGGCCCAGACGTAGGCTTTGTGGGTCTTTTTCTTACCTGGGGCTAGCATGCTGACCGGTGTTTCATCAGCATGCAAAACGTTGTGTTCTAACAATGTGCTTCTTAGGGCATCAACCAACGGCTGCAGTTGTACACCACAGGCTCCAACCCATTCCGCCAGAGTTGAGTGAGGAATGGCAAAGCCGGCACGTGCAAAAATGCGCTCTTGGCGATACAGAGGTAAGTGGTCTGAGTACTTGGCCACCAGCACTTGAGCCAATAAACCTGCAGTGGGAATACCTTTGTCGATGACTTGAGCAGGTACTGGCGCCTGAATTAACGTTTCGCACTGCGTACAAGCCCATTTACCGCGAATATGGCGTTCCACGGTGAACTCGCCCGGCACATAATCCAGCTTTTCACTGACATCTTCGCCAACGCGCTTGAGCTGACAGCCACAGCTGCACTGGGTGTTTTCTGGCTCGTGGTGAATCAGTGTGCGTGGTAACTCTGCAGGCAGAGGTGCGCGTTTGGGTTGTTTTTTAGCTTGAGCTGGAGCGTCTACAACAGTGAGCTCCGCCAGCTCTATTTCAATAGCGGCAAGGTCACCCTCAACGAGCTCATCCAGTAGACTGGCTTGAAGATCATTCATCTGCTCGCTGCGCTGTGCGTACTTATGGCGTTTCAGAGTCGCCAGTTCATGGCTCAGTTTTTCGATGACCGCATCGCGGTGTACGATCACTCGATCTTTAGATTCCAGTGACGTCATTAACTGCACCGCTAAAGCGCGGAGTTGTTCAGTAGAAAGCTGGCTAAGATCAGGATGTTTTGACATGCCAGCAGTATGCCAAAACACAAACGTTGTGACGATTCGCCATGTTGATGATGGTCTGAAGTATCAGTTTATGGTTATAAAACTGAGATAACACCGGCTGCACCGACACGTTGCCAAGGCAGTCCTTGAACCAAAGCAGCCAGCTGCTCATCCTCCAACTGCAGTTGCTTGCCGCGCCACGTTTCACCCCAATGAAACTTGCCTTTATTCAGTCGACGAGCACAGAGCCAAATACCTGAACGACACGCGCCAATGCGGTGTCTGGCCCAGCTCGCATATCCAGTGGTTCTGTTGCCAGCCAGACTTCATCAATCCTAATCATTGCAGTAACGTGCGCAGAAATAGTGCGCACTGATGGGCCTGCTCTGCAGGCCACTCCACAACAATCGGCCCGCTAGGTTGGGAAATTTCAATGCGTATGCAGTGGCTGTTTTTCACTGCTGAAGCAACTGCCGCTGGCAAATTAATCGGCACAAACGCTGGCGATGGCTGTTGACCTGCTTGCTTTGACTCAGTAATCCAGCGCCGTAGTAAGTTGGCGTTGAGATCATTATCCAAAGCAATGCGTGCAACAGATGCTTCAGGGTTTTGGCTTTCAGCCACCAACTGGGCTTTGAATTCAGGGGTATATTGGCGACGCTTACGATAAGGTCGAGTTACTCTTACGGTGCTCATAGATAGTGTCCACTAAGTTATAAGTGGACACTATCTTGACGGCTACGCCGCCAAGCTCAAGATGGGTTTGCCGGACGCTTACATTTGATCTAGCCGGATCATGCAAGCGCGCAGATTTTGCCATAGTCCATACGAGGACTCAGCTATTTATCTCATGAATTGAACATGGAAATGGCTTGGCAGGTGCTGTCTTACCAGCCAGTGAAAACAAGGTTTTTAGTGCATAATAATGACTCAGTCGAGTGGTATCACTGAAACTGTCGATACTTTTGTAATAGCGGACAACATGCCGTTTACCAACCGCAGCTAGGCTCGGAGTTTTTAAATTGTCTCGACAGAACAATCCAAACTCCAGCATCCGTTTGTGCTGCTGGTGGCGATTTTTTTTCCCCCCTTTACGAACGTAATCTCGCGTTAAGTTTTTTATCTCCTGCACGATGTCCTGTTTGCTGTTCATGATTTCCTGCTCCCTACATAAGACACTAAGACATCAGTACGGCCATGCCCGAGCTCGTCGGCAATCATCTCTCTGGCCTTTAGGTCAATAGTGCGTTCCGCAGTGCGGCGACCATTATTGTTACAGGGTGCTAAACACCCGGTTTCTTCAAGATAACGATCAGCAGCATAAGCAGCTCTCAGATCGTGATAGCTTTTTATTCCAGACCGTTTTAAAGCTGCTCTGCCGTTGTATAAGGTGCTAGCTCTAAACTCCACCCACGTCTGATGGCGGGGTATTAGTGAGCGATTATCACCCTGTAAACGCGTTGCATTGATGAGTGCATCGAGCTGACTGGGCTGGGTTACAGGCACGGTACGGGGCCTGCCACCTTTGGTTCCGTCAACGATTGTCACCAAAAGTTTTTCCTTTGCTTCCTTAAGTACCGCAGTGGCATTTAATAAAGAAGCTTCTTTGCTGCGAAGTCCCAGCTCCCGGGCTAGGCCTGCTACAGCTGCTGCAAGTTCAGGCATATCAGCCTGCGCCTGCTGTAACTGTTCTTTACTGGTCGTAGGTGATTTCCGAACATTGTCGCGACGCGTTAAACCCTCAGCACGGCTTGTTACTGGTTGCCACCGCTGACCTTGACTCTCGTAGCCCCTAGCTAAAACAGTATTAACTGCTGAGAGCAGATTTTGCTGATAAGCAGCGGTGTAATCACTGTCGCGCAAAAATGCAGCATAATTCTGAACGAGTAATTGCGTGACTTTGTCCAGTCGGGATATTCCTCGCTCCCGAGCAAAGCTAACAAATTTATCAAAACGCTGTAGCACCGTTGCTACCGTGCTAAACGATGTTCCTCCTGCACCTCTTGATGCATTTAGCAGCACGCTAGCTGCTCGCATGGGATCACGTTGCTGAGTACCAAAGTTTCGTTTCATAGCAAATCACCGAATTAAAAAACTGAAATGTGCCCAGCAAAAATCCCCGACAATTGCCGAGTAGTTTTGCTGGGCACACTACGTCGATGGTGTAGCGGCACGACCCGCTGGAACATTTTATGAGCAGAGAAGAGAGGAGATGACGCAGTGTGTTAAGTGTTCTGATCAACCAGTACCGCTGGCGACTCGGCCCTCTGCCTAGAATGTTCTACTGTGTTTTTTAACTAGAAAAATGCTGTGGGTGAAGTCCTCAGCAACGTGCTATCCAGACATGCTCTGGCAGCTCCCATTCACACATTTTTCGAGTTGGGTTGCTTGTTTCACGCATTTTCACGCGCGCAGCAACAGTTGATTCAGCAGTAATTTGCTTTCCTATCAAGCACTTAGGACCTAACCAAATAACCCGTCTCTTTTATGGAGAATCAGATTTGATAAATAATTTGATCAGTTCCAGCACGATAGATTGCGCTGGCTAAATGATTTTATAGGTGAAATAACTGCGAATAGATTTAGCCCGTACAGGCTATTAATAGATTTCTAGGCTCAAGGTGTCGGCTGGAGAAGCTGATCAGAGCATTGCGTTTCGAATATGGATTCGAAAATACTGAAGGCGGATTTAAACACCGTAGGATTGTTGAGCAGCACACAGTGCTGTTCTTAGATCTTTACCTGCGAACAGTGTTTGCAGGTTATCAGCGTACTGGCAGTGCAGGACGATAGGTTAATACTGGTTCTTTTAGTCGGCCAGTGACCGACATACTGCTCTAGGAGCAGGTATAACAAATATGATAGCGACTTGCCATTCAGGACGCAAGCAGAGGCAACAGTAGTTTATACGGGTGATTTTGGTATCCGTCATTTCATATAGATACTCATCTATTTATTTACTCATAACCTCACTTGCGCGTTTGAGTTTCCATGAGATGCTTTTCAGTACATGTTATTTGAAAAGGCGTCTACGAATGAAAGTGATAGCAGTATTAAACCAAAAGGGCGGGGCTGGCAAAACTACAGTTGCAACCCATTTAGCTCGTGCATTTCAGTTATCGGGTGCGGAAGTTTTATTAGTGGATTCAGACCCGCAAGGCAGCGCTAGGGATTGGTCTGCTGTACGCGATGACAACCCTGTTACCGTTGTTGGTATTGATAGACCCACGATTGAGCGTGACTTAAAGAGCCTCGGCCGCAAAGATTTTATAATTATTGATGGTGCACCGCAGGCAGCAAATCTTGCTGTATCAGCTATTAAAGCTGCAGATTTTATTCTGATTCCTGTGCAGCCGAGTCCTTATGATATTTGGGCGACATCAGACTTGGTTGATCTAGTGCAGCAGCGCATAGAAATGACTGACGGAAATCTTCAAGCGGCATTTGTTATTTCACGTTCTATCAAAGGCACAAAAATGAGCTCTGAGGTTGGCGGTGCTCTTGAAGAGTATGGTTTGCCTGTTTTAGATACAAGAATAACGCAAAGAGTGATTTACCCGGGCTCCGCAGCACAAGGTACGACTGTTTTAGATGAGTACCCTACAGGTGATGCAGCTATGGAGATTTATGCGCTCGTTGTTGAAATTAAAAGCTTTTTTGATAACGCTGTTGAGTAAGTGAGGGTTTGAGTAAATGAGTAGATTATTAAACGCAGGACGGCCAAGTGCCAGGCAAGATGCTAAATCCAAATTTTCTGACTTAGCTGGTATTGAGGAGCAGAGAAGGGTGAACTTTAACCTCCCTCTGGAGATGCATTCTAAACTTAAGATTTATGCTGCGAAGCAAGGTTTGACTATCACGCAGGTCTTGACTGACTTTATTGAAAGCCTGCCAAATGAGTAGGTGAGTAGGTGAGTAGGTGAGTAAAGCTATATCAAACAGCAAAGTGCATATTTCTATGGTGAGCAATGCACGGTTTGTGTCTGAATATGTTTAAGTAAACCCAATAAAACGGCAGTGATAGTGCTTTCTGCGGGTGCTTAATGAGCAGTCATTGAGATAAAAGTAAGCATGCACAAATTGCCATAGTTAGGTATCTTGCTAAGCGCAGAAAAGCTGCGTATAAACAACAGTTTACTATCAATTTAACTAAGTCGGCTCAGCAGCGTAACGGGCATGCTTACTAATATAATGTTAGACAAACAGAGAAAAGGAAAACCATGCTAGCCGCCATTTTATTTGCCCTTGCCATTCACTATAGAAAAGCAATATATAACAGCAAAATTGTTAGAGGCGACTACGGCCTACCTATTAGTTTTTGGTGCTTTGGATTACTAGGTTACTTTACTACCCTTGGAACAATTGGATTGTACGTTTTCACAAGAATCGATAAATCACAGTCTGCAAGCGGAGACATACTTGATGCATTCTCCGCCATGTCCGCCATCAATACAGCAATTGTTGTGGGATTCGTACTGCTGATGAGTATATTCCTGTCAGTATGGCGTGCAGCCGGAAGATACAAGAAAAGCTTTATTCTAAAATGGCTAGCGAGATACCTTTCTATTTTTGCACTCTCAACTGCAATGGCTTGTCTCCTTAGGCCGACACCTTTCATATTCGGTCTAATTATCTATTTAGCTATTTATTTCATATTTTTAAGAAAATTCACGCGTATCAAGATCTCTGAGAATGAAACACCAGCATGACCACTATAAGACCTCAACTCACCTACAAATTTACGGTGCAAACCAATAAAATTGGTATGCTTCTCGTGACGCCTTGTCGACATAGCTATTCAGAAATAGAGAAAATACCCCTCAAGGAGAGACCAAAAGAATGAGAGCAGTCATATTAATCCTGGTGAGCTTGTTTTCCACAGCATCAATGGCAAATAGTTATTGTGAAAGCAGGGGGACCACCCGTGCAATATTTCAGTGCTACGACGCCATATCCCAACCGGAAATACAAAAGATGAAGGGCCTCTATGAAAAGATACGAAACCACCCAGCTACAACGCCAGAAGCAATGCAGCAACTTGAATTCGACCATCAAAGCTGGGCAGGACTCATGGATGCTAGCTGTCGTGACTCTCGCTGCGGTCATATAGCTTTGTTAAATCGTAATAATTTGCTGGTCGCTCGCTTTAACGCTCTAGGCCCTGTACAGACAGTTAATCCGACAGCCGGAAATTGCTTGGACGCTTGGATTACCGCCTTTCGGAAAGAGGTTGGCGATGAAGCCCCGATCGTTAGCGAGCAGCTCAATGAATGGGAAGACTGGTGTGCAAGTGGGAAATACCCATAACCAAAAGACGTGTGAGATGCGCGGGGCTTAGGTAAAAAGAACAATTAGTGTTAAAGCCTAATCGGGTAGCAGAGGGTTTCTAGCCCTCAGCCCCCACAACACCCTCCATGCGGCTCTGCATAGGGCGTTTCACTAAGAATGGTGAAGCTTCATCCAGCCATCGCGTAATTCGTATAGCCCCTGGAGTTTAAAGCTGCACCATGGGCCTTTGCTGGTAATACCGCATGCAACTGCAGCTTGCACATGAACACCCAGCCGCATTAAGTTTCTTATTTTCGTGCGAGGCTTGCGCCACTGTCGCCAATAGGCCATTCGAACCCTGCGCCGGATCCAATGATCGAGTTCAACGCAGTGCTGATGGCCACTAGCGATACCAAAGTAGTTTATCCGGCTGCATAAACATTGGCTGATTGGCTGACCTGATACTGCGCATCACTCATTTTCCTGTTCGCTAGCCATGTATCGTTGCGAGATACAGGCGGTCAAGTGTGCTGGCTACAGCTTTACAGGCTTTACGAATCACTCCATTTGACGTTGTGGCGCATTTTGTAGATTTCATGTCCGTCCGGAAAAATAATATAAACACGTTGTCCTGAGAATTTCAGGGTGCAATTTTCTGCAGACCGTGTAACTAAAGTCTTGTTCTTACCCCCATACTGATTTTTTTCAGTAATGTATTCAGTCCACTGAACATGTTGCACTTGAATAGTCTCCAAACTGTTCATGTGCCTTACTTTCTGTGCCTGAGAGCGTTCCTTAGATGCTTTTAGCTTTAGTTCATAAGCTTTGCTTGCCTCTAAATCCCGAGCCCGCTTCAACTCCATTTGTTTTAGTTCCTGTTCAGACTTTACTCTGTCTTGTTCTTTCTGCAGAAGATCTGCATTCTCGACCAGCTTTGCGACCTCAATCATAGGAGCAAAAAAGCGCTCCCAAAAACCTTCTTTTTCTAGCCAAACTCCACCCAGAATGTTATCCGGCCACCCCTCTCCTGTTTGAATAACCTTTCTTTGATGTAGATATTTTTTTAGTCGCCAGCGACTGACATAGTACTGTTCGCCAATAACCGTTAAAGCACTGACTGGTATCGTTATTGTGTGCGATTTAATTTGTTTTTCAGGAGTGATCTCGTGGTAAATATTTTCTAGTGGGGCAGGGTGAACAACACCGTTTACACGAATTCGGCAGCTGAGTGCTGTCGGCCCATCGCCAATCCTTATAACCGGAATTGAGGCGTCACCACCACCCTGAATCAGCTCGCATAAGTTAGAGTAAGCGGTTTTTAGCTCGGACTCCGAGGCGGAAATAACCCACTTGATCACACCTTTTGGAGCAGTTCCAGTTTTGAAAAAAACTGATAGTGCCTTTCGATTGACAAAGTATTTTGAACCATCTGGCAAACACAATTGGATCTCACGCCCTGAAATATCGCCGAACGGTGTATCAAATTGAGCTCCCACTTTTCTTACCTGCTTATGCGTACCCTCCAAAATAATTTGTATTGCTGAAAAGTCATCTGAATTTGCTAATCGTTTTATATAACTCATTGGTGCTCCAGATATAGTGTAATGGCTAAGTACAGCCGGACAACTATTTTTAATAGCCAACATTAGTGCGTCTATTTAATGTTTTACACCAGCTTTCAAATGGCGCAAGTACCTAAGTTGCTTTAAAATTGAATTATCTTGAATATTTAAAACGATGAGCTTTGTACTGTTAGTACTTTTGTTAACGTGTACTGGTCAAGTAAAATATCTAGCTGTTTATATTTAGTCCAACTTTAACGCATCCGATCTTTTTAATTCAGCAATCAAATATCGTGAGCAACCAAGCGTTTTTTGAATGATAAAATAGATTTTCCTAGCCTTTAGCAGCGTTAAAATATTTCGGTATAATGTCGTACTAGAGTGGTTCATAATATAAAAAGACGCGATAGGTTTATTGTAGTCGGCAGAAAAATTAGTCAGCAACTATTTTATCTACCCAGCATTTTGCTCAGTAGTCGATGCTTGATGATAGGCATGTAAGAATATTTTAGAGGTACCAGTTTGGTATAAGTAGTTCTGTCATTTATTTTTAACACTTAAAAAAAGGGTCTATTTAAGTATAGTTTGCAGCCGTCCAGGCATTTAAGTTGACGCCATACCAAAAAATACTGAACTACGGCCACTGTTAAGTGACAGAAAATGTAACTTAACAATACCTATCTTTTAATAAAACTGGCTGACAATTGCTCCCACCTAATCACAGAGGGAAATAAAATGTCAGTAAAAATTCAGGTTGAACACAATAAAGTGTCGGTTCAAGCACCCTATAATCAGCTTTTTATACAAACTGCCAGAAGCTTAGACGGGAAGTGGGATGATAAGTCTAAAGCTTGGGTTTTTAATGTCCAAGAAGAGCAGGCCGTCAGAAACGCCTGTTTACGTTATTACGGGACGGATGGCGTACTAACTGAGCAGGTCGATATTCGTGTTAGCGTTGGCGAGGACGTAGTTTTACGTAGCTGTAAAAAGTCGCTAACCCTATTCGGTAGAGTAGTGGCTAAAGGTTTTGGCCGAGATTCTGGCGCTACGACAGGTCAAGGTATTATTTTAGAATCGGGCGGATTTTCCACAGGGGGCAGCTATATTAATTGGACTGTCTACGCCTACAGTGATACGACTTTTATTATGCGCGGAGCCCCTAAACAACTGGTCGATGAATATGGAGGTCAATTGAAAGTTGAGGTACTCCCGAGTGGCGGGAGAGCTGATCCAGACGAGTTACTGGCAGAAAAAAAACGACTAGAGATGCGTTTAGCTGAGGTAAACAAACTTATCGGGCAAGATTTGGAAAAGTAGTAGCCAGCGCTTTTTAGCCATAATGACCAGCTCTATCAGTACTATAGGGCTGGTTATGGAGCGGGTTGCACTTAGCAAGTTTTTTAAAAGTTTTCTTGGTAAGCGACAAGGTCCATATCGATCGTAGTAAGACTTGTGAAATGTTGATTTTGTGCGGCTGCAGACTTGTATACCAACTTGTATACCGCAAACTGCAGGCGAAAAAAAACCCTTGAAAATCAAGGGTTTAATTTAAAATTTGGCGGAGGAGGTGAGATTCGAACTCACGGATAGTCGCCCATCGACGGTTTTCAAGACCGTTGCCTTCAGCCACTCGGCCACTCCTCCCTTTCAATGGCGGCTATGATAGCGCAATATAAAAATCTGTCAAACACTT
>JAAZCO010000427.1 GCA_012513235.1 Gammaproteobacteria bacterium | reverse complement strand
GTGGCGCTAGGCATTATCTTGGGCGGCCGCCTAGGCTATGTGTTGTTTTACGATATGGCCGCTTATATTGATAATCCGGCTTTAGTGCTGCGCATCTGGGAAGGCGGCATGTCTTTCCACGGTGGTTTTCTCGGTGTGATGTTGGCCGTGTGGTTGTTTGGCCGTAAGCATAAAAAAAGCTTTTTCCAGTTGATGGATTTTATTGCGCCGCTGGTACCCATTGGTTTAGGTGCCGGACGTATTGGTAACTTTATCAACGCTGAGTTGTGGGGCAAGGCGACTGATGTGTCATGGGCGATGGTGTTCCCAACCGATCCCGCACAACTGGCCCGCCACCCCTCGCAGTTGTACCAATTTGCTTTAGAAGGCGTAGCACTGTTTGTGATTCTCTGGCTCTATTCGCGCAAGCCGCGCCCGACCATGGCCATTTCTGGCATGTTCGCATTGTCTTACGGTATTTTCCGCTTTATCGTCGAATTCGTCCGCGTCCCTGACGCACAACTCGGTTACCTAGCCTTTGATTGGCTGACCATGGGCCAAGTGCTCTGTGTTCCGATGATTCTCGGTGGCATCGGCTTAATTGTATTGGCGTACAAGCGTCAAGAGGCAGCTCAAGCATGAAACAGTATTTAGATTTAATGCGCCATGTGCGCGATCACGGTGTAGATAAAAGCGACCGTACTGGTACCGGCACCCGTAGTGTGTTTGGCCATCAAATGCGTTTTGATTTAAACGCAGGCTTTCCTATTGTCACCACAAAAAAATGCCACTTGCGCTCCATTATTCATGAGCTGCTGTGGTTTTTGCAGGGTGATACCAATATCAAATACCTGCAAGACAATGGTGTGCGCATCTGGGATGAGTGGGCCGATGAGAACGGTGATTTAGGCCCCGTCTATGGCTACCAATGGCGCAACTGGCCGACGCCCAATGGCGAATCCATTGATCAGATCAGTAAGCTGATTGAGATGATTAAAAGCAATCCTGATTCACGCCGCTTAATCGTCAGTGCTTGGAATCCGGCTTTGGTGGACGATATGGCTTTACCGCCCTGCCATGCGCTGTTTCAATTTTATGTAGCGGACGGCAAACTCAGCTGCCAACTGTATCAGCGTTCAGCAGATATCTTCCTTGGCGTGCCTTTTAATATTGCCAGCTATGCCTTGCTAACCATGATGGTGGCGCAGGTGTGTGACTTACAGCTGGGTGATTTTATTTGGAGCGGCGGCGACTGCCATCTGTATTCCAATCATATGGAGCAAGTGGAAGAGCAACTCAGCCGCGAGCCCTTTGCCCTGCCAACCATGCAGATCAATCCGGCGATCAAGTCAATTTTCGACTTTACCATTGATGATTTTGAGCTGTGCAACTACCAAGCTCACCCTCACATCAAGGCCCAAGTTGCTGTTTAACTCAGCTTTAATACAGCAGGCTAATCCCCTCTTAGACTTCACTGTGCGCCAGCCAATAAGGCGCACATTACAAACCGCACAGGTGAACTGATGTACGACTGGCTCAACGCACTGCCCAAAGCAGAACTGCATATGCACTTAGAGGGTTCGCTCGAACCTGAACTGATGTTCAAACTGGCTGAGCGTAATCGCATTCAGCTGCCATGGGACAGTGTTGAAACCTTACGCAGCGCTTATGCCTTTAACAATCTGCAAGAGTTTTTGGACATCTATTATCAAGGTGCCAATGTCCTGCAAACCGAGCAAGATTTTTACGATCTGACCTGGGCGTATTTAAAAAAATGTGAAGAACAAAATGTGCTTCACGTTGAGCCGTTTTTTGACCCACAAACCCACACTGCTCGCGGTATTCCTATGGAAGTGGCGATAACAGGTATCAGTGAAGCACTAGGTGATGCACGGGATATGCTCGGTATTAGCAGTGGTTTAATTCTCAGTTTTTTGCGTCACCTGTCCGAAGAAGATGCTTTTAACACCTTGCAACAAGCGATGCCGTTTCGTGATCTGTTTTTTGCTGTGGGTCTCGACAGTTCAGAAATGGGCCATCCACCGAGTAAATTTACGAATGTGTTTGCCAAAGCTCGCTCTGAAGGCTTATTAGCCGTGGCGCATGC
>JAAZCO010000426.1 GCA_012513235.1 Gammaproteobacteria bacterium | reverse complement strand
GATGGTTTCCATCGGCTTAGCCTGGAGCGTATTACCGCACAGCATGCTCGACGACTCAGTGGTGCGCCTACCCATCAGCGACGCCAGCCTCAGTCGCGACCTCGGCTATATAGTGCACACCGAACGCACCCTCTCCAATGCTGCGCAAGCTTTTATGCAAATGCTAAGCACCGCTGACACCATCGATGACAAAGCGCTTTAGCGATCTAGCAAGCTAAAAAGAGACAAGCACATATCTAACAAGCAACATCATCGCTCAACAAGCACTGCGCTGTGTCTGTGACAAGCGCAGCCATGGATGGCGTAGCGCCCGACTTGAGCCCAGGATGGGCGCATGGAGGGAAAAACAGATACAGCGCAGCGCGCCACGCACAAATTGATCATTCAACTTTCACACACAGCCACGCAATCAACACTCAACACTGTACTAAAAGTCAGTTACGCCGGCTGCTGCTTCAGATACTCAGTATGCTGCAACTGCCCCACAGCAAAACCAAACAACTGATCAATCACATCACAATCCGTCACCTTACGTAACTGATTAAACAACACCTGCGCCTCAGGATAATTACGAATTAACATCGCCAACCACTGCTTCAGACGCCCCGGCGCACTGCGTGGTGCTTGAAAAGCCCGCACCTGCCGCCAAAACTCACGCAACATCGGCTGCAACTCATCCCATGTTTTCAACTGATACTCAACACCATCACGCGCACAAGCAATTTGCTTAGCCAAATCAGGCCGCGACACCAAACCACGACCCAGCATCACATGATCCACACCACTGACTTCACGGCACCGGTACCAATCATCCAGCGTCCAAATATCACCATTAGCAAATACAGGAATACTCACCACATCCTGCACCTTAGCCACCCACTCCCAATGCGCAGGCGGCTTATAACCATCGGTTTTAGTGCGTGCATGCACCACAATTTGTGCCGAACCGCCATCCGCTAAGGCACGGGCACAATCCATTGCACCGTCTGGACTGTCGTAGCCTAAACGCATTTTAGTGGTCAAGGGAATATGCGCCGGCATACCCGCACGCACCGCTTCAACAATCTTAAATAACACCTCAGGCTCGCGCAGCAAAATCGCACCGCCACAGGAATTATTCACCGTTTTCGATGGACACCCAAAGTTTAAATCAATCACCGGCGCACCCATCTCACAGGCTTTAGCCGCATTATCAGCCATCGCCTGCGGATCAGAACCCAGCAACTGCACCCTTAACGGTGTACCCGCCGGTGTCTTCGCATTCTGCTCTAACTCAGGCGCTAAACGATGGTAAGTACGACTGGGCAAGAGTTGATCAGTGATGCGTACAAACTCAGTCACGCACCAGTCAATGCCGCCCTGCTCAGTCAGCACATCACGCATAATATGATCAACCAAGCCTTCCATCGGCGCTAAAGCGATTTGCACTATATCGAACTCACAAATAGACCCGCACTGGAATCAGCACAGGTAAAGATAATGTCTTATCGGATTCAGTGTAGTCGCCTATCTAGACGCTCACTCATAATAAGCCATACAAACAACACACCACCCAACAATTATTCTAACAGCGCAAAATGCGCTGATTGTCAGATAATATAAAATTTATTCAGGCAACATTACTGCGCCATAGCCCTTAACAAACTCAGGTGGCATACGCTTAGGGCGACCACTGGACAACTCAATGCAAACAAAGGTGGTTTTTGCGCGCAACAAAGTCACGTTATCCGACACACGCTTAAGCTGAAAATAACGATCCATTTTCAAACGCTGATCGGAGTGAGCGATCCATGTCGCCATCTCTAAAGCTTCACCTACATACGCGCTGGCTAAATAATCAATCTCATGACGCAGTATCGCCATACCGCGATCCAAGGCTTGATACTCAGCCACACCTAGACCTAAGTGCCCTGAGTGCTGCCACGCGCACTCTTCCATCCACCGCACATAGACCGCATTATTAACATGATCCAATTCATCAATATCCGCAGCTGTTGCACACAGAGACAGCACAAAAGGTGCAGGATAATCCCAACTCATGTTAACGACTCCAAATGCCTCGCCATAGCGCACGCTTCACGTGCGAGCTGAGTAATTTGATCCCAAGCTTGGGCTTGCACCAAGCTCGCAGGAGCAATCCAAGTACCACCGCAGCAGGCGACATTCGGCAAACTCAAATAGCTCAATAAATTATCACGAGTCACACCGCCCGTTGGGCAAAAACTAATCCCCGTAAAGGGTCCTTTAAAACTATTGAGCATGCGCACACTGGCTTCGCCATTGGCTGGAAATAACTTTAAAGAGCGGTAACCATGCTCAACAGCAGCCAACACCTCAGACGGCGTCATCACCCCAGGCAAATACGGCAACTGCATCTCTTTTGCTGCTTGCGCTAAGCGCTCAGTAAAGCCTGGGCTGACCGCAAACTGCGCACCGGCTTCAACGGCTTGAGTGAACTGATCTTCACGAATAATCGTGCCTGCACCGACAATTAAGTCAGGAACTTCTTGGCGAATCACTTGCAGCGCTTCCAATGCTTGCGCAGTTCGCAAAGTGACTTCAATGACATTTAAGCCGCCAGCACACAAAGCTTGCGCTAAGCCAACCGCACGCTCCACATCATCAATCACCAG
>JAAZCO010000425.1 GCA_012513235.1 Gammaproteobacteria bacterium | reverse complement strand
GCTCAGCATTATGCTGATGTTTATTATTGCCAACGCCATGTTGTTTGCCCACGTGTTAACCACTGAGCAGATTCCACAGCAAATCACCGCGATGGTGTTAGAGGCGGGACTTGAGCCATGGATGTTCTTATTGGTGGTCAACATTGTGCTGCTGATTGCCGGTGCCTTTATGGAGCCGTCAGCCATCATCTTGATTTTGGCACCGATCCTCTTCCCGATTGCTGTACAGCTGGGCATTGATCCAATTCACCTAGGTATCATTATGGTGGTGAATATGGAGATTGGTTTGATTACCCCGCCAGTGGGGCTCAACCTCTTTGTCACCTCTGCAGTCACGGGTATGCCGTTATCTGAAGTGATTAAGGCAGCGATGCCTTGGTTGATGCTGTTACTGGGCTTCTTGGTGATTATCACCTATGTACCAAGCGTATCGCTGGGCTTGCCGCGTATGCTAGGGATGTAGTTATTGGTGAGCTAAAAAGCACTCGAGGGTGCTTTTTAGCTTTCACCAGCCTGACGTTCAACCAGTAAATCAATCAATTTGATTAGGTATTGTGGTAATGCTGCGAACTCACGAGCCAAGACCACTCGCTTACGAATAGCCCAGGGTTCATCAAGCTTAATAATCTTGATCTTACAAGTCTGCTGCTGACGCAAAGCTGCAGACTGCGGCAGTATAGCCACACCAACGCCAGCCTCAACCATGCGACACATTGCATCGAAACTGGATATTTGAATACGAATATTCAGTTGCTGCTGCATTTCTAATGCTTGTTCTTTTAGAAATTGCACAAGGCTGGTGCCGTCGTGTAAGCAAATTTGGTGATGGGGTAATAGATCTGCAAACAGTACACTTTTATACTCGCTTAGAGGGTGCTCTAGGGGCGTTGCTAACACTAACTTGTCGGTACTTAAGTGTTTCGATTCAATGTTTTTTTCATGGATCAAGCCTGCAGAGATACCTATATCTGTCGATCCATTGACAACCGCTCTTACAATATCTCGGTGAACTCGCTCTTGTAAGTCGATGGTCACGCCTGGATGCATCACTAAAAAGTCAGATAAAATTTGTGGTAAAAAATCCGTAACAGCTGTCGTATTCGCTAAAATCCGAATATGTCCGGTCATCCCAGTATTCATTTCTGAGAGATCGTTCTTCATATAATTGGCTTGCTTTAAAATCAGTCGTGCGTGTTGCAATAAAGTATTGCCAACGGCTGTCAGTTCAATTCCCCGTGTGTGTCGATAGAGTAATTTTGCTCCTAGCTGTTGTTCCATATTCTTGATTCTAGAGCTGGCTGCCGCAGTAGAAATAAAAGATTTCTTAGCGCCATGGGTCATATTTTGTGTTTCAGCTATGTTGCAAAATAAGCGTAAATCGATGAAATCAAAATGCATGTTTGGTTTGCTCCTAGAGTTAACTTTAGGTTAACGGTGGGTACGTTAACTTGATATTTACATAACGCAAGATGATTGTAACTATGCATCTACAAACAAAAATAAAGGAAGCATTCAATGCAGTCCAAAGACTTCTCAAATTGGTTAGATAATCGTCAACAGTTTGAAGCTGTGATTGATGTTGAGCATGTCGCACGTATCGCCGCGACACTCAATGAACCTGCACCACAATTAAACGATGAGTTACCAAACCTATGGCATTGGGCTTTTTTTGAAGACCGTATTGCTGAAGCGGGCTTAGGTCGTGATGGCCATCCGCAGTTGGGTGAATTCCTGCCGCCTATGAGTAATAAAAATCGGATGTGGGCGGGTGGCCGTGTTGAGTTTGTGCAGCCTTTATTAGTGGGCGTACTCACTCAGTGCACAGTAACTGTTAAAGAGATTGTAGAGAAGCAGGGCAGTACCGGTAGCTTACTTTTTGTCACTTTAAACTATGAGTTTTCTCAAGACGGCGAACGAGCTGTGATTGAGGAGCGTAACTTAGTGTACCGCGAGCCTACTCCTCCAAAGTTGGTGCAGGGCCACGATGCTCAGGAAGCTGATTGGAGTACCGATGTTACACCCACGCCTGTTTTGTTATTCCGCTATTCAGCCGTCACTTTTAATGGACACCGTATTCATTATGACTACCCCTATGTGACAGCCGTTGAGGGTTACCCCAACTTGGTTGTGCATGGTCCGCTGATGGCAACGTATTGTTTGCAAGAGTGCACAAAAGCAAACGCAGATAAACGCGTTAAAACATTCATCTACCGTGGTTTACGTCCGCAGATTCTTCCTGCTGCGTTCAAGTTGCAAGGTCGCTTGCTTGACTCTCAGCATGCTGAAGTTTGGGTCTGCAATGACAGCGGTCTCGTCCAGCAAGGCACAGTTGAATTCTACTAATTGATTGAAGGTAAATAAAAATGATAAATCCTTATAGCGAAGAAATGAATGCAATCCGCGAAGGTGTACAAGCTTTATGTGCCGAGTTTGATAATCAATATTGGCGTGAAATAGATGAGGCTAAAGCCTTTCCAGAAAAATTTGTTAATGCGTTTACTGATGCTGGCTGGTTGGCTGCGATGATTCCTGAGGAGTATGGCGGATCAGGTTTAGGCTTGTCTGAAGCCTCGGTGATTTTAGAAGAAGTAAACCGTTGCGGTGGTAACTCGGGCACTGTGCACGGCCAGATGTACAACATGTTTACGTTGTTACGTCACGGTAGTGAAGAGCAAAAACAAAAGTATTTACCAAAAATTGCAGCTGGAAAATTACGCTTGCAATCTATGGCTGTCACCGAGCCAACAGCGGGTACGGACACGACTAAGATTAAAACAACGGCCGTTCGCCAAGGTGATAAGTACGTTATTAATGGTCAGAAAGTTTGGATCTCAAGAGTTCAGCATTCCGACCTCATGATTCTGCTGGCTCGTACGACACCGCTCGCAGAAGTGAAGCGCAAAGCTGATGGTATGTCGATTTTTATCGTGGATATCGCTGAAGCACAAAAGAAAGGTTTAACCGTACAGCCGATTAGTAACATGGTGAACCATGAAACCAACGAGCTGTTTTTTGATAATTTAGAAATTCCAGCCGAAAATTTAATTGGCGAAGAAGGTAAGGGCTTTCGCTATATCTTGGATGGCCTTAACGCAGAGCGCGCATTAATTGCTGCTGAGTGTATTGGCGATGGTCGCTGGTTTGTTGAGAAGGCCGCAACCTATGCCAATGAGCGTGTTGTGTTTGATCGTCCCATTGGTAAAAACCAAGGTGTGCAGTTTCCTATTGCTGAAGCACATATTGAAATTGAAGCTGCTGATCTGATGCGCTGGCGTGCTTGTGCTGAATATGACAGCGGTAAAAATGCCGGTGCGAGTGCCAATATGGCCAAATACTTGGCTGCTAAAGCATCTTGGGAGGCGGCTAATGCCTGCTTACAAACCCATGGTGGCTTTGGTTTTGCTTGCGAATATGACGTCGAGCGCAAGTTTAGAGAGACGCGCCTGTATCAGGTTGCACCTATCTCTACCAACTTGATCTTGTCGTATGTTGCTGAGCACTTGCTTGGTTTACCACGTAGTTTCTAAGGGGGCTACCATGCAAGAGACGAAGGATTTAGCCAAGTTTTTAGCGGATCTCAGTTTTACGCGTATCCCTAGTTCTGTGTTAGCGCGAGCTGAAGATTTGTGCCTTGACTGGCTGGCCTCCGTTTTGGCCAGTCAGGGATTACGTCCCATCCCGCTGTTTGAACAATACGCAGCGTTGATGGGACCCAGCTCAGGGACTGCAGCTATTTTAACTACACAGACCAGCAGTTCTCCGTACTTTGCGGCGTTGGTCAATGGTGCTGCAGGGCATTTAGTTGAGCAAGATGACCTACATAACAGCTCAGTCTTGCATCCGGCTGCCGTAGTTTTTCCCGCAGCGCTGGCTGCAGCGCAGGATAAAGGGTGTTCTGGACAAGAGTTCTTGGTGGCAGTCGTTGCCGGTTATGAAGCAGGTATTCGAATTGCTGAGTTTCTGGGTCGCTCGCACTACAAGATTTTTCACACCACTGCGACAGTGGGTACGTTAGCGGCAGCAGTCGCGGTCGGTAAGTTGCTGAAGTTTAATGCAGAGCAGTTTTTGCATGTGCTAGGTAATGCTGGCACGCAAGCAGCAGGCTTGTGGGAGTTCTTACGTGATGCTGCAGATTCTAAACAATTGCATACTGCTAAAGCCGCAGCCGATGGTTTATTAGCTGCTTACCTAACTGAACAGGGCTTAACTGCGGCACAAAATATCCTGCAAGGCGAGCAAGGTATGGCTGCAGGAATGTCGAGTGATGCTGATGCACGTTACTTAAATAATCGTTTATTTGAGCGCTGGGCGCTTAATGAAACCTCGTTTAAGTTCCATGCTTCATGTCGTCATACCCACCCAGCAGCTGATGCATTGCTGGATGTGATGCAGCGTCATCAGTTGCCGTACGAGCAGATTGAAAAAATCACCTGTTTTGTGCACCAAGCCGCTATTGATGTGCTGGGCCGTGTAGATGAGCCACAAACAGTTCATCAGGCGAAATTCTCGATGGGTACTGTACTTGGCTTGATTGCCGTACATGGTAAAGCCGGCTTGCCTGAGTTTGCTGAGTTAGCACTGACTGATCCAAATGTTAGTGCCATACGTCAGAGCGTGAGCATGCAGTTATGCCCAAGCATTGATGCAGCCTATCCAAAGCAGTGGATGGGGCATGTGCAAATAACCACGCGTGATTATGGAGTGCTTATTGGGAAAGTGACCTATCCCAAAGGTGATCCAGAAAACACTCTAAGTCGTGCTGAATTAGAAGACAAATTTACGCGATTGATGGCTTTTTCTCAGGCTCGACCTGAGCACGAAAGGCAGCGCTTAACGCAACTTATTTGGCAGTTACAGCAACAAGCCGATCTTTCCCAGCTTATTTAAGCGGAGTATGACAATGCAGAACAATAACATACGCCCATTAGATGGCATTACGGTGGTGAGTTTAGAGCACGCCATCGCAGCTCCTTTTTGTACACGACAGCTGGCAGACTTAGGTGCTCGCGTGATTAAAGTTGAGCGTCCTAATGTAGGTGATTTTGCCCGCGGCTATGATCAGCGCGTGAATGGATTAGCTTCTCACTTTGTTTGGACGAACCGATCTAAAGAAAGCTTAACGTTAGATGTTAAGCATGCTGAAGCGCAGCCGGTATTACATGCTTTACTGGCTAAAGCAGATGTACTGGTACAGAACTTAGCACCGGGTGCGGCAGAGCGTTTAGGACTTGGCTTTGATGCGTTACATGAAGCATATCCGCAGCTGATTGTGTGCAATATCTCAGGCTATGGTGAAGGCGGCAGCTACGCGAAGAAAAAAGCCTATGACTTGTTGATTCAAAGTGAAGGTGGCTTTTTATCGGTAACAGGTGGCAGCGGTGACGATGAAATGGCTAAAGCAGGTTGCTCGATTGCCGATATTGCAGCTGGTATGTATGCCTATAGCGGTATTTTGGCTGCGCTACAGTTACGCCATAAAACCAATAAAGGCAGCAAACTCGATATTTCCATGCTGGAAAGCTTAGTTGAGTGGATGGGTTATCCCTTGTATTACGCTTATCAGCAGCAAACACCGCCTGCTCGCGCAGGTGCCGCACACGCAACTATTTACCCATACGGACCTTTTGCGATAGGCACTGAAGGCACGGTGATGCTCGGATTACAAAATGAGCGTGAGTGGCATGCGTTCTGTATTGAGGTGTTACAGCAACCGCAGTTGCTTGAGCAAGAGCGCTTTGCTAGTAACTTTGAACGCTCTAGTCATCGCGATGAGCTCAAAACCATTATCCTTGCATGTTTTGCACAGTTGTCTGTCGCTGAAGTATTAAAACGCTTGGAGCAGGCCGGTATCGCGAATGCTCAGGTGAATGATATGCAGCAGGTTTGGCAGCACCCGCAGTTAAAAGAGCGTGATGCGTGGCGTCCAGTGCAAACCTCGGCCGGTGAAATACCAGCGCTCTTGCCGCCTGCTCGTAACAGCGAGTTTGAGCCACGTATGGATCCTGTTCCAGATCTGGGTCAGCACAATAATAGTGTGTTAGCAGAGCTGGGTTTTACTGCGCAGCAAATAGCTGACCTGACTGAACACAAGGTTGTTTGAGGAGCGGTTATGTCGAAATTATTGCGTAGTTTCTTATTTGTACCCGCCTCGCGACCGGAGCGTATTAACAAAGCCTTAGCCAGTGGTGCTGATGCGGTGATTGTTGATCTTGAAGATGCCGTTGAGGAAGCAGCGAAGCCACAAGCTCGACTCAATTTGCTGCAATACTTTTCACAAAATCCTTCTGCCCAAGTCTACTTGCGCATCAATAGCATACAAGACACGGACAATTATCAGGCGGATTTAGAGCTCTGTGGTTACCCACAAGTAATTGGTGTCTTTTTGCCTAAAGCAGAACATGTTGAGCCGATTAATGCCTTATTTAAACTCATTAATAAACCCTTAATTCTGATTATTGAAACTGCGCTGGGCGTGCATCAAGTTACAGATTTAGCTCAAGCCAATGGTGTGCAGCAACTGTCATTTGGCGCGCTAGATTTAGCTTTGGATTTAGGCTTTCGTATGGGCACACCAGGCGCGCAACAGTTATGTGATCAGGTGCGTTATGCATTACTGGTGGCTTCGTGCTTGGGCGGTATTGCTGCGCCAATAGATGCTGTCTATCCACGCATTAGTGATGAACAGGGTTTGTGTAAACAGGCGCGTGATGCTGCTGATATGGGTTTTAGCGGTGTGCTCGCTATTCATCCAAAACAAATTAAAGACATTCATCAAGCGTTTGCTCCTTCTGTTGAGGAGATTGAATGGGCCCAGCAAGTGCTGGCCCTGTATGCCGAGCATGAAAAAGGCGTGTTTATGCTCAATGGTGAAATGATTGATGCACCTGTGATTGCTAAAGCACGGGGGATCGCTATCCACGCAATATAAAAATTTAGCACAGCGAAAAACAAAACAAACTATTACAAAAATAAAAGGTAGTTGTTATGAAAAATTTGCGAATGATATTTGCCGCCATCGGCTTCCTAGCAATCGGTCATGCTTATGCATCTGAACCGATTAGCATCAAGTTTTCTCATGTTGTAGCTGATAACACCCCCAAGGGTTCAGGGGCGTTATTGTTTAAAAAACTGGCTGAAGAACGTTTACCTGGAAAAGTTAAAGTTGAAGTGTATGCCAACTCATCTTTATTTGGTGACGGTAAAGAAATGGAAGCTTTACTGATGGGCGATGTGCAAATGATTGCGCCATCGCTAGCTAAGTTTGAACACTATTCTAAACCGATTCAGATTTATGACTTACCTTTTTTATTTGATGATATGGAAGCGGTTGAGCGCTTTCAAACAGGTCCTGTGGGTAAAGAGCTTTTAGTGTCGATGGAAGATAAAGGCATTACTGGCTTAGGTTATTGGCACAATGGTTTAAAACAATTGTCGGCCAACAAAGCCTTACATAGCCCTAAAGATGCACGCGGTTTGAAATTCCGTGTACAGGCCTCTGCTGTATTAGATGAGCAGTTTAAAGCATTGCGTGCTAACCCGCGCAAAATGAGCTTTGGTGAGGTATACCAAGGCTTACAGACAGGTGTGGTCAATGGTACAGAAAACACTTGGTCCAATTACTTCAGTCAGAAAGCCTATGAAGTACAACCCTATATGACGGAATCAAACCATGGTTTGATTGATTATATGGTGATTACAAATACGAAATTCTGGAATGGTTTACCAACTGATGTGCGCACTGAGCTGAGCAGCATTATGGAAGAGGTCACAGTTGCGGTGAACTTGCATGCTGCGCAAATGAATGAGCGTGATAAGCAAGCCATCCTTGATAGTGGCAAAACCAAAATCATCACTTTAACCAAAGAGCAGCGTGAGCAATGGCGTGATCAGGTTAAGCCCGTTTGGAAAAAGTTTGAAAAAGAGATTGGTGTGGAGCGTATTCAAGCAGCGCAAGCGGCCAATCAAGAGTAATCCGCTATACCTTTACGCAGTCCGCTCTACTGCGTAAAGGCCGTTTTAAGCGGTTTGATCATACTCTGGTTTTGCTATCCGTTTCGGGAGAATACTGATGAATACTACACGCCTGATTTGGGATCGTTTTGAGGAGGGTTTTATCGTCTTCCTTTTAGCGTTAATGACGTTAGTCGCTTTTGCTTATGTTGTATTGAACAATTTGTATAGCCTGTTTTACAGAGCTGCTGAATATTTCTCTGAGTACTCTGAAAGAGTCTCAGAGTTTTTTTATAGTGTCGGTGATTTTTTCTTAGAAATCGTGCAAGCAATGACCTGGAGTAATGCGTTAACTAAAGCCTTATTTGCTTGGTTAATTTTCTTTGGTTTAGCCTACGGGGTGCGTATTGGTGGGCACATTGGTGTGGATGCATTAGTTAAATTAGCGTCACGTCCAACCCAGCGTCTGATTGCGATTGTCGCCTGCTTATTT
>JAAZCO010000424.1 GCA_012513235.1 Gammaproteobacteria bacterium | reverse complement strand
GTTGAAGATTGGTGTTGTGTGCTAGTTTTTTGCGTGACGCTAGAAGCAACAGCAACAGAAGTTTTCTGCATGTGGGTTTGGCTTGTGCTTTGACTCAACCGCGTTAGTGATAACCGTAGATATATTTGCTGAGTACTTTGGGGTGGGTGTGACGAGCGTAGCCATGGATGGCGTAGCGCCGGAGTTGAACCCTGGATGGGTTCATCGACGGACTAACACCCTCCCCAAAGTACGCCATGCCACAGAATCTGCTTTTAAAAGTCCCCAGCCATTCAGTTCACCCTTAGAAAGCCCATAAAAATGACGTAAAAGAGTGGCTTGCTCGATAAAGTTGCGTTTTACTCTGCGCTTTTAGGTCATCTAGGTTTAAACTGCTACACAACATCACGCTGGCGCAGCTTAATCGTGCTGTACGCGTTACTATAGCGGGTGTTTTAGCAGTACATTTTTCAATTGTCTTTTATATAACAGGATTTTTATCCAGGAGAGCAGGCATGTCCATTCAAGAGGCGCAGGTCAGTCGCGCTGATTTTGATCAAGTTATGGTGCCCAACTACGCACCAGCTGGCTTTGTTCCGGTGCGCGGCTTAGGTTCGCGATTATGGGATCAAAGTGGACGCGAACTGATTGACCTGTCCGGTGGTATTGCGGTCAATAGTTTAGGTCATTGCCATCCTGCATTAGTAGAGGCGCTGACCACGCAGGCCAATAAGCTCTGGCACGTATCCAACGTTTTTACCAATGAGCCGGCTTTGCGTTTAGCGCGTAAGCTGACTGATGCTACTTTTGCCGATCGCGTGTTTTTCAGTAACTCCGGTGCTGAAGCGAACGAGGCAGCGTTAAAACTAGCGCGTCGTGTCGCGCATGACCGTTTTGGTGATGACAAATACGAGATTATTTCCGCACTCAATAGCTTCCATGGCCGTACCGTGTTTACCGTTAACGTTGGTGGTCAGCCCAAGTATTCAGAAGGTTTTGGTCCACGACCTGCGGGTATTAGTCATGTCAAATTTAACGACTTGGCAGCCATTGAAGCGATGATGTCTGAGCGCACCTGTGCGGTGATCTTAGAGCCGATTCAAGGTGAGAGTGGTGTGCTGCCTGCCGATCAAGCCTATTTAGAAGGCGTGCGCGCGCTGTGTACCAAGTACAATGCGCTGCTGATCTTTGACGAAGTGCAATCGGGTATGGGCCGCAGCGGTAAGTTGTTTGCTCATCAAGTTTACGGTGTGATTCCCGATGTGCTGACCACAGCAAAAAGCTTAGGTGGTGGTTTCCCTATCTCAGCCATGCTGACCACCGAAGAATATGCCAAGCATTTAGCCGTCGGCACCCACGGTACGACTTTTGGCGGTAACCCGCTTGCGTGTGCAGTCGGTGAGGCGGTACTGGATATTATTAATACCCCTGACGTGTTAGCCGGCGTGGTTGAAAAGGGTGAATACTTACGCCAGCGTTTACGCGAGTTGGGTGCGCCACATGATTTATTTGAGTTAGTGCGTGGTAAAGGCTTACTCGTCGGTGCGGTGATGAGCCCGGCCTACAAAGACCAAGCCGCAGCTTTGATGGCCGCCGCTGAGCGCGAAGGCTTGTTAGTGCTGGTCGCAGGTCCGAACGTGATTCGTTTAGCGCCAAGCCTAGTGATTGAGAAGGCAGATTTGGATGAAGGTCTGGCACGTTTTGAGCGTGCTATTGCCAGCTTTGTAGCGCAACACGCACCAGCATAAGTACAGGTTTTTTAGCGCGCCATTGCTTGAGCAGTTGCGCGCCTTTTTATTTTAAATTTAGGTAAATACTATGAACAACGAATTACAGTTATTGTTGGAAAACGAAGACGGCACACAAACCCCAGCATCCTGCACACGTTTTGCCGTGATTTGGCAGGGTAAAGAGATTTGGGTGCAAACTGCAGGTAATGGCCAGTTGCTTATCGGTGTGGATGTGGAAGAAGGTGATGATGAGTACGCGAACTTACTGTTGCGTCCGTTAGCCACTAACTTGGTTAGCTTGCAGTTGGAAATGGAGCCAGCTGATCCTGCTGATATGCTTGAAGACGACGACCATGTGCACACCGATGAATGCAATCACTAAATAGCGGTTTGAGCGCTGTCTAGGGCAGCGCTGCAAGAATGCTATATCAGCGATATAATGTGTGTTTTAGGTCAGTGACTGAACGGCAGCACGCATCTATTACCGTTATCTAATTGTGGAAGAATTTATGAAAAGCGCAGAAATCCGCGAAGCCTTTTTTCGCTTCTTTGAAGAAAAGGGTCATACCCGCGTAGCCTCCAGCTCATTGATCCCGGCCAATGACCCCACGCTATTATTTACCAATGCGGGCATGAATCAGTTTAAAGACTGCTTCTTGGGTTTAGAAAAACGCGCCTATACCCGTGCGGTTAGTAGCCAAAAGTGTGTGCGTGCCGGTGGTAAGCACAACGACTTAGAAAACGTTGGTTACACCGCGCGTCACCATACTTTCTTTGAAATGCTGGGTAACTTCAGCTTCGGCGATTACTTTAAGCGTGATGCGATTCACTATGCTTGGGAGTTTTTAACCTCGGACAAGTGGCTCAATCTGCCCAAAGAAAAACTCTGGGTCACCGTCTATGAAACAGATGATGAAGCCTACGATATTTGGGTGAAAGAAGTGGGCGTACCGGCTGAGCGCATGATTCGCATCGGTGACAACGGTGGCGCACCTTATGCTTCAGATAACTTCTGGGCGATGGGTGACACCGGTCCGTGCGGCCCCTGTTCCGAAATTTTCTTTGATCACGGTGAGCACATCTGGGGCGGCCCTCCAGGTTCGCCTGAGGAAGATGGCGACCGTTATATCGAAATCTGGAACAACGTTTTTATGCAGTTCAATCGCACGGCAGATGGCGTTATGCATCCGCTGCCTGCGCCGAGTGTGGATACCGGTATGGGCTTGGAGCGTATCAGTGCCGTGTTACAGCATGTGAACTCCAACTATGACATTGATTTGTTCCAGCACTTATTGGCCGGCGTAGCTGCCGCAGTGGGTACTGAAAACAATGACAACCCATCGCTGAAAGTGATTGCTGACCATATTCGTTCCTGCAGTTTCTTAATTGCTGATGGCGTGGTGCCCTCGAATGATGGTCGTGGCTATGTGCTGCGCCGCATTATTCGTCGCGCCTGCCGTCATGGTAATAAGCTGGGTGCAACGGATAGCTTCTTCTACAAAATTGTTGCTCCTTTAGTGGCCGAGATGGGCGAAGCCTTCCCTGAGCTTAAGCAGCAACAAGCACAGATTGAACGCATCTTAAAAACCGAAGAAGAGCAGTTTGCTAAGACCCTTGAGCAGGGTTTACGCATTCTGGAGCAGGATTTAGCCCATTTAGAAGGCTCAGTGATTCCAGGCTCAGTGGTATTTAAGCTGTACGACACTTACGGCTTCCCGATGGATCTCACTGCCGATATCGCCCGTGAGCGCGAATTGACTGTGGATGAGGAAGGCTTTGAGCGTGAAATGCAGGCGCAGCGCGAGCGTGCACGTTCCGCGAGTTCTTTTGGCATTGACTACAATGCCTTGGTGAAAATCGATAGCGATACTGAGTTCTTGGGTTATCAAACCCAGCAAGCTGACGCCAAAGTACTGATGATTCTTAAAGGCGGTGCCAGTGTTGAGTCTGCTGTAGAAAGCGACTCAGTCGTGATCGTATTAGATCGCACACCTTTTTATGCAGAGTCCGGCGGGCAGGTGGGTGACAGCGGCTACTTAGCTGCAGAGCATGTGCGTATTGATATCAGCGACACCACTAAAAGCGGCAATGCTTTCTTGCACCACGGTGTAATTACCCAGGGCAGCTTGCAGGTGGGCGCGACAGTCAATGCACAAGTTAATGCAGATATGTTGCATGCCACCGCGCTGAACCACTCGGCCACGCATATTTTACATGCCGCGCTACGCGATATTCTTGGTGAGCATGTGCAGCAAAAAGGCTCATTGGTCGACAGCCAGCGTCTACGTTTTGACTTCAGCCACTTTGAAGCGGTGACGCCTGCGCAAATTAAAGCCTTGGAAGAACGCGTCAACCAAGAGATCCGTAATAACACTGCTGTGTGCACCGAAGTCACTGATATTGAAGTCGCGAAAGAAAAAGGTGCGATGGCGCTGTTTGGCGAAAAATACGGTGATCAAGTGCGTGTGCTGAGTATGGCCGATGGCTTCTCGGTGGAGTTGTGTGGTGGTATTCACGCCGAGCGTACTGGCGATATTGGTTTGTTTAAAATTACCAGCGAAGGCGGTGTGGCTGCTGGGGTGCGACGTATCGAAGCCCTGACTGGAGTTGCAGCTTGGAACTGGATGGCTGGCGCCGAAGAGCAGCTTAAGCAGGCGATGGGCTTAGTTAAAGGTACGCGCGACAATGTGTTGGATAAACTCCAAGCCTTGCTGGATCAACAGCGCAGCTTAGAAAAAGAAGTTGAGCAGCTTAAAGCCAAGGCCGCTAGCGCTGCCGGGAGCGATTTAGCTGCAGCAGCAGTTGAGGTGAATGGCGTTAAAGTTTTGGCGGCACGCCTTGATGGTGTGGAAGGCAAGGACTTGCTGGTGTTAATGGATCAGCTAAAAAACAAACTGGGCAGCGCGGTGATTCTTTTAGGTGGCGTGCACAGTGAGCGCATTGTGTTGGTTGCTGGTGTCACTAAAGATCTGACAGGTCAGTTTAAAGCGGGTGATTTGATGAAGCAGGCCACTGCTGTAGTGGGTGGTAAAGGCGGCGGTCGTCCGGATATGGCGCAGGGCAGCGGTGTTGAATTGGCTAAGATAGCTGATGCTTTGGCCGTGACTGCTGAGTATGTTGCCAGCAAGAGCTGATCAGTCAGTCGCATAGTCTAGGCTGAGTTCAGGATAGTCTTGTGCTCAGCCTAGTGCATTTTGAACGCTAACCATTATCGAGGCGGCAGTAAAATGGCGTTGATCGTACAAAAGTTTGGTGGTACTTCGGTTGGCTCGCCTGAGCGTATTGCTCAAGTGGCCGAGAAAGTAGCGAAGTTTCGCGCAGCCGGTGATGACATTGTCGTTGTGGTGTCTGCGATGAGTGGTGAAACCAATCGCTTATTAGCTTTAGCAAAGCAGGTTGCTGATAAGCCCTCTTTGCGTGAAATGGATGTGATGATTGCCACCGGTGAGCAGGTGACCATTGCTTTACTAGCCATGGCACTGAATAAAATTGGTGTACCTGCAGTGTCTTTTACCGGTGCGCAAGTACCGATTATTACCGACAGTGAGCATGGTAAAGCCCGCATTCTCAGCATTGATGAAGCCAAAGTCAGTGAGCAACTTAAAGCCGGTAAGGTGGTAGTGGTTGCCGGTTTTCAGGGGGTGGACGAGCAGGGCAGTATCACCACCTTGGGTCGTGGCGGCTCTGATACCACGGCAGTGGCTTTAGCAGCCCAGCTGAAAGCTGACGAGTGTCATATCTATACCGATGTGGATGGTGTGTACACAACAGATCCACGTGTGGTGCCGAAAGCGCAACGTTTAGATCGCATCACCTTTGAAGAAATGCTGGAAATGGCCAGTCTTGGCTCAAAAATTCTGCAGTTACGTTCTGTGGAGTTTGCTGGCAAATACAATGTACCGCTACGCGTCTTGCATAGCTTTGAAGAGGGCCCCGGCACTCTAATTACCACTGATGATCATGAGGACACCATGGAGCAGCCGATTATTTCTGG
>JAAZCO010000423.1 GCA_012513235.1 Gammaproteobacteria bacterium | reverse complement strand
TGGCTTTGCGGTGTAACTCGCAAAACCTCTTCGATTGTCGTTAATCCTGCAGCAACTTTTTGTGCTCCCGACAAACGCAAACTACGCATACCGTCACGAAAAGCCTGATGCTTTAACTTTACTAAATCAGTATTTGCCAGAATCAAGGGCTTAATGACCTCATTAATCTGCATTATTTCATAAACACCAGCGCGACCATGATAGCCCGTATCTCGACACTCTAAACAGCCAACAGCTTGCTGCGCTCCTTTGGGCAAAGGTGCACTCCATGGCTGAGTTAAGGCTTGCCAGGCATCCTCATCAATCGCAACCGGCTCTTTGCAATGCGGACAAAGGGTACGCACCAAACGCTGCGCCATCACCCCCAGCAGCGTTGCTTTAAGCAAATAATATGGCACTCCCAATTCCAACAAACGAGTAATCGCACTGGGCGCATCATTAGTATGCAGAGTCGAAAGCACCAAATGCCCAGTTAACGCAGCTTGAATAGCCATTTCAGCAGTTTCTAAATCGCGAATTTCGCCGATCATGATGATATCGGGGTCTTGACGCATAAGCGCACGAATCCCAGTGGCAAAGTTTAAATCAATATTATGCTGCACCTGCATCTGATTAAACGCCGGCTCAATCATCTCAATGGGGTCTTCAATGGTGCAGACATTCACCTCTTCAGTCGCCAGCTGTTTGAGCGTGGTATATAAAGTGGTGGTTTTTCCTGATCCAGTTGGACCTGTGACCAAAATAATACCGTTAGGCTGGCTGGTCATGCTACGCCAGCGCTGCAAGTCATCCGCTGAAAAACCAAGCTGATCAAAAGTTTTGAGCAGCACTTCGGGATCAAAAATTCGCATCACTAACTTTTCACCAAAGGCAGTCGGCATAGTCGAAAGACGCAGCTCTACTTCACTACCATCAGGTGTTTTAGTTTTAACACGGCCATCTTGCGGTTTGCGCTTTTCCGCGACGTTCATGCGTCCTAGCGACTTTAAGCGGCTCGTTACCGCCATAGTAACTTGCGCAGGCAAGCGGTACACCGTATGCAATACACCATCAATTCGAAAGCGCACAGAACCTTGCTCACGCCGCGGCTCGATATGAATATCACTGGCACGCTGCTGAAAAGCATACTGAAACAGCCAATCCACAATATTAACAATATGTGCATCATTGGCATCAGGTTCTTGATCACTGGCACCTAAATTCAACAGTTGCTCAAAGTTACCGACGCCACTGATCAATTGATCGCTAGCTGATGCACCAGAGACTGAGCGCGCCAAGCGATAAAACTCATTGGTAAAACGCTGGATATCACTGGGATTAGCAATAACTTGCTTAATGGGTCGACGCAAAGTATGCGCCAAATTACTTTCCCAGCTGCGGGCAAAAGGCTGCGCACTGGCGATGGTCACGCAGGTGCTATCTGCTGCAATAGCTAAGATTTTATGACGCTTGGCAAAAGCATAGGACATCAGCGGGGTGACCGCTGCAACATCAATCTTTAATGGATCAATACGCACATAAGGCTGCTGCACCCACTGCGCCAGCCACACCGTAAGCGCTTCAAGGTCAAGTTTGCGGCCAGGATGTAAAAGGTCGGTGAGTTGTTGCGTTGCCAGATACTCAAGCGGATGTAGGCTTAAGGTTGCGGTATCGCCACGTCGCGCGGCTAAACAGGCATCGGCGGCGTCTTGACTTATCCGCCCCTGCTGAACCAACTGCACTAAGATTTCAGTCAAATCAAGCAAGCGATCTCTAGCTATAGATGACATAAGCAACTCCCAGTTAAACCCTGTCCAGTGGGCGACACAATATTATATACACTAACATTATGTCGTCTGGAGAGCTTACACAGCGCGCATTAATTGTTTCCAAGCATTCAGCGTTAAGACTGTCCCCAACAACTCTCGACGCGCAACGAGCGCCTCAGCATCCAATGGCTGCAAAGCGAGTTGATGCAGTTCACGTAACACGCCAAATAAGCGGTCACTGTCAACGAGCTCTGTAATATGACGCGCAGCCTGTAACCAAGCCAATAGGCGCTCAATACGTGGTGTCTGCTCAACAAGATCTTCTGGTTGACGCATATAGCGATTCACCTGCAGAGCTTGAGCCTCTTCTTTTAAGAACTGCAATAACCAGCTTTCTAATGCTGCAGCACCTTGACGTGTACCACGTGCGGTACGCTTTTGCTGCCACTGTGCACCCTGCAACCAAACAGCCATCTGCAGTGATAACACCCCCCAGCGCGTATTGTTAAGTTCATTCGCAAACTCAACTGGCGTTGCCTCTCGTACATCCTGATCATCAGCCCCAGCTAGAATCCGTACACGCCAATCATCAATTAAAGCATCCAACTGTGCACGCAATGCACTACTAGAAGC
>JAAZCO010000074.1 GCA_012513235.1 Gammaproteobacteria bacterium | reverse complement strand
TGGCGCACGCCATATTGCTACGCGAGAAAAACACGAAGGCTTAGTCTTTGCCATTGCCTTTGAGTCGCTGGCCAAACTGATTGCCCTGCTAGCCATTGGTGCCTATGCCCTCTTTGTGATTTTTGATGGCCCTAGTGATCTCGATGTCTGGCTGAGTAACAACCGCGACATTCTTGACGACTTGCAACTGCCCCTGCAAGAAGGCCCATGGCGTACTCTGCTGCTATTGTTTTTCGCGTCTGCCATTGTGATGCCGCATATGTATCACATGACGTTTACGGAAAATCTCAACCCGCGCGCCATGGTCACCGCCAGTTGGGGTGTGCCGCTATTTTTACTCTTGATGAGCTTGCCAATTTTGCCGATTTTATGGGCTGGCTTAAAACTCAACGCCCCCACCTCGCCTGAGTACTTCACCCTTGGCTTAGGCTTAGCCGTGGACAGCGAGCGTTTAACCTTACTGGCCTTTATGGGCGGCTTGTCAGCAGCCAGCGGGGTGATTATTGTGCTCACTTTGGCCATGTCAGGCATGGTGCTCAATCACCTCGTTCTGCCCATTTATCAGCCACCCGCAGAAGGTAATATTTACCGCTGGCTGAAGTGGACTCGGCGTGCGCTCATCTTTGCGATTATTTTAGCCGGTTACAGTTTCTATTTACTGCTGAATACCATTCAAGATCTGTCTAACCTAGGCTTAGTGTCCTATGTGGCCACTATCCAGTTTTTACCCGGTGTCCTCTCGGTCCTCTACTGGCCTAAGGCGAACCGTTATGGGTTTATCTGCGGTGCGCTCGCCGGCATGCTGACTTGGTCAGTGGGTATGCTGTTACCCATGTTCACCAATATTCATGAGTTCCAATTACCCTTTTTTGATTACTTGTATATCTTGGATGAGCGCAACTGGCACTTTTCTGCGATTGCCGCTTTGGGCATTAACTGTGTCATATTTATTTTAGTGTCGCTCATCACCCGCACCAACCTTGAAGAGCAGAGTGCCGCTCAAGCCTGCGTGATTAACACCATTCGTCGTCCTGAGCGCCGTGAGTTGTTTGCGGCAACACCACAGGAGTTTGCGACAGAACTGGCTAAGCCCTTAGGTGCGGTGACGGCACAGCGTGAAGTTGAGCAAGCTCTCAAAGATCTACAATTCCCTTTTGATGAAAAGCGCACCTTTGCTCTGCGCCGCTTACGTGACCGCATTGAAGCCAACCTGTCAGGCCTGATGGGCCCCAGCGTGGCGCAAGACTTAGTGGATACCTTTCTGCCCTATAAAGTGAACAGTGAAACCTATATCACTGAAGACATTAACTTTATTGAAAACCGTATGGAAGACTACAAGTCACAGCTGACCGGCCTCGCTGCTGAACTGGACACTCTGCGCCGCTACCACAGGCAAACCCTGCAAGATTTACCTATGGGGGTGTGTTCGCTGGCCAAAGACTATGAAATCTTAATGTGGAATCATGCGCTTGAAGATCTCACTGGCATTACCGCCTCTCGTGTGGTGGGTTCACGCTTGTACACCATTGACTCGCCTTGGCGCGAACTGCTCACAGATTTTGCGCAAGGCAATAACGCGCACCTGTATAAGCATGCCTTACAGGGGCCGTATGAGTCGCGCTGGTTGAACTTACACAAGGCGGCCATTGATGAGCCTGCCGCCAGTGGCAATAGCGGCTTAGTGGTACTGGTGGAAGACGCTACACAAACGCGTTTACTTGAAGATAAGCTGGTGCACTCCGAGCGTTTAGCGTCCATTGGGCGCTTGGCTGCCGGGGTCGCCCATGAAATTGGCAACCCCATTACCGGGATTGCCTGCTTGGCACAAAACCTGCGCTATGAGCGTGACGAAGACCCTGAGATTACTGAAATCAGCAGTCAAATCGTTGAGCAAACCAAGCGCGTGACACGCATCGTGCAATCGTTGATGAGCTTTTCACATTCAGGCCATAATCAGCATGATTACCACGAAGCGGTG
>JAAZCO010000422.1 GCA_012513235.1 Gammaproteobacteria bacterium | reverse complement strand
TATTGTGGTTAAAAGCTGGTATCTAAAGGGCTTGCTCTGCATAATGGCGCGCCCCTTTTTTACATACTAAATGGGTGTGTAAGGGAAACCAGAATCGCATTGCGAAGAGGTGAAAACTGCCCTACGCAACTGTATTGATTTTAGTATAAGTACAGTTGACCGGCGTGCATGATAACGCGGCTGCGCCGCACCAATGAAGAGCATCTAACGTTGACCAGTAAACTCAAACTCCACGGGTTCAACAATCTCACGAAGACCTTGAGCTTCAATATTTATGACATCAGTTATGCGCGTACCACTGATGATCAGCAGGCCTACGTTGGCTATATCAACGAAGAGTATGATGCTGAGCGTTTGACGCAAATTCTGACTGATGTTGTTGAGATTATCGGCGCGAATATTTTAAATATCGCTCGTCAAGACTATGAGCCGCAGGGCGCTAGTGTGACGATTCTGATTTCTGAAGAACCTGTCGAACCCACTGCCAGTCAGATTGAGGAATCACCAGGTCCCTTGCCTGAAACCATTTTGGCACACCTCGATAAAAGTCATATTACGGTGCATACCTACCCGGAAATTCACCCAGTGGATGGTTTATCAACTTTCCGCGTGGATATCGACGTGTCGACTTGTGGAGTGATTTCACCGCTGAAAGCGTTGAACTATTTGATTCATCAGTTTGATTCTGACATCGTCACTATTGATTATCGTGTACGTGGTTTTACTCGTGATGTGGAAGGGCGCAAGCACTTTATTGATCACGAAATTAATTCGATTCAGAATTACTTGTCAGAAGACACGCGCTCCGCCTATCAAATGACGGATGTAAACGTCTACCAAGAGCATCTATTCCACACCAAGATGCTCTTGAAGAACTTTGAGTTAGATGATTATTTGTTTGGTGATGCCACACGCAGCTTATCCTATGAGCAACGCCGTGATGTTGAAGAGCGTTTACGTCATGAAATGTTAGAGATTTTTTACGGCCGTAATATGCCGCAAACCAATCGCTAAGCTGATGTAGATCAGAAAAAAAAGGCGCTGATGATCAGCGCCTTTTTTTATACTGCAAGTGACTGCGCAACTAGAGGCGATAGGTGCTACTGGTCATCACTTTAGCCATTAAGCTCATGCCAAACTTAATGGGTGCAGGGAAACGATAACCACCAGCATCCAAAGCAATATTGGCGTGTTCTTCTTCGTCAATGCGCATCTGTTTTAAAATGGCCTGCGATTTAGGATCACTGTCAGCGATTTGCTCTAGGTGATCGTCTAAGTGCTTACACACTTGATCTTCAGTTGCTGCAACAAAACCTAAGCTGACTTTGTCGCTGATGGCGCCAGCGGTGGCGCCGATGGCAAAAGATAAACCATAAAAAAATGGGTTTAAGTGACTGGTGTGGCTACCAAGTTCCTGAATACGTTGCTCGCACCACACTAAATGATCGACCTCTTCTTCAGCGGCTTGCTCCATTTGCTCACGTATCTCAGGCAATTTAGCGGTTAAAGCTTGACCTTGATACAGCGCTTGCGCGCAGACTTCACCGGTATGGTTGATGCGCATTAAGCCGGCGATATGTTGAGTTTGCTGCTCATCTAGCGTGCTTTTAGGCTCAACCACCGCAGGTGAAGGGCGGCTGGCATGGCTGCTATTTGGGATCAAAGTACGCATTGCTGCATCTGCTTGTAAGAGTAAGCGGTCAATGGGTGTGTAGTGGCGCTGTAAAGACATATCAGGCTCCTGACAAATAGCCGTAGCAAGCATATAACGAGATGCAACAAGTGTAGCCTATTTTACACACAAGCCAACCTAGCCTGGAGGCCAATTTAATTGACGCTGACCTAATACATGCATATGGATGTGGTAAACGGTTTGGCCGCCGATTTCATTGGTGTTCATCACCACACGAAAGCCATCATCACAGCCTTGTTCTTGAGCGAGGCGCTGCGCCGTGTAGAGAATATGTCCTGCTAAAAAGGTATCTTCTACGGTGAGGTCACTGAGCATGCGAATGTGTTTTTTAGGTATCACTAAAAAGTGGACGGGGGCTTGCGGAGCGATGTCGTGAAAGGCGACGACGTGCTCATCTTCATAGAGTTTTTTAGCGGGAATATCACCTGCTACAATTTTACAAAACAAACAATCCATAAGACTGACCTCGGCTTATTTTAAGATCCCTCGAGTTTAGCTGCCAGATCGATGAATCACCAGTATTGATCGTATCTTATGCTAGAGCTAAGTCATGCTTTGCTACTTTAGACAGATATTTTTCTTGTGCGACTAAAGGCGGGTGTGTATCTTGGTGACTTTTTCGGTTAACCATAACCACAGAATTTAATTATGCAGTGGCCACTCAGATGGACGCTGCAGATGATTTTTTATGATAATAACGATGATATAAGGAGCACAGCAATGCGCGTCATTCTGCTAGGAGCGCCAGGTGCCGGAAAAGGTACACAGGCCGTATTTATTACTAAGAAGTTTGGTATCCCACAGATCTCAACCGG
>JAAZCO010000421.1 GCA_012513235.1 Gammaproteobacteria bacterium | reverse complement strand
TGATAAATCAGACCTGCGCCGCGGTCGTTCGACTGCGAATGCTAAGTGGGGTAATGCACCCAGCGTCTTAGTTGGCGACTTTTTATATGCGCGCTCCTTTGAAATGATGGTGCGCCTTGGCTCATTGCCGGTGATGGATATCATCTCTCAAGCCACCCGCGTGATTGCCGAAGGCGAAGTTCTGCAACTGACTAAAGTTCGCGACGCCAGCACCACTGAAGCCACCTATATGGAAGTGATTCGCGGCAAAACTGCGATGCTGTTTGAAGCATCAACCCACAGCGCTGCTGTATTAGCCGGCGCGCCCGCTGAGCAGATCGAAGCACTACGCACTTATGGTGACAATTTAGGCATTGCCTTCCAACTGGTGGATGATCTATTAGATTACCGCGGCGACGCTGAAACCTTGGGTAAAAACGTCGGCGATGATTTAGCCGAAGGCAAACCCACTCTGCCGCTGATTGCTACTATGCGTGACGGTACACCTGAGCAAGCGACGTTAGTGCGCAAAGCGATTCAAAAAGGTGGCATTGAAGATTTAGCCGCCATCAGCGCTGCAGTCGAAGCCTCTGGTGCTTTAGATTACACCGCAAAACTGGCGCAAGAATATGCTGATCGCGCAATTAAATGTTTGGATGTTATTCCAGCGTCAGGTTATCGCGATGCGATGATTGAACTGGCGCAATTTGCTGTAGCCCGCACTAAGTAAGCTCTCAATTCATGCGCACTTTTCTAGTGCGCATTATTAAATTTATTTTATAAGCTCGCTAATCATTTTTGCTTGGGCGTTGTATTATGGCGAGTAAAGCGTGACTTAGTGTCGCAATTCAATCCCATTTCAACTACTTTTATCTGGATATTCAACTATGAGCATTATCAAGGAATTCAAAACCTTTGCTGTAAAAGGCAATGTAGTCGACATGGCTGTGGGTATTATTATCGGTGCGGCATTCGGTAAAATCGTCAGCTCTTTTGTGGGCGATATCATCACCCCAGCGCTGGGTATTTTAATTGGCGGCGTGGATTTCACTGACTTAGTGATTACGCTCAAAGCGGCACAAGGTGATCTGCCTGCGGTAGTTTTAGCCTACGGCAAGTTTATTCAAACTATTATTGATTTCATTATTATCGCATTTGCTATTTTTATCGGTATTAAAGGTATCAATCGACTCAAGCGTGAAGAAGAAGCGGCTGCCGCAGCGCCAGCCGAGCCTACTGCTCCGCCTGCGCCAAGCAATGAAGAAGTTTTGCTCAGCGAGATTCGTGATTTACTCAAGCAACAAAGCAAGCCTTAAGAGGCCCAAAGCCGCGAGAACACCTTACCTCGGTATAGGTGTTCTCGCGCTAATCCCCCAGAGTGCCAATACGGGATATACCAGAATAGACTCCGCTAGAAAAAACCTTACAACGCCGACGATCTAAACAATAACTTTTCTAACTCCACGCGCTGCCCCAGCAAGTCAGCCAAAGAATACTCATCCAATGTCGCTAGAAAAGCCAACTGCGCTTTTTGCAAAATACCCTTCAACAGACAGACAGGCTCAATCGGGCAGTTGGATCCCGAGCCAAAGCACTCAAGCAGCTTCAAGTTCTCTACCGAGCGCACCACCTGCCCCACATTAATGTCCTGCGCCAGCATCGCCAAGACCAACCCACCACTGCGCCCACGCAAACTTTGCACATAACCAAGTTGCGTTAAGGTCTGCGCCACTTTAGCCACATGATTGGCAGAAATACCGTAATCATCAGCAATTTTCTGCACAGTAACCGGCATGCATTCTTTTTGTAGTGCTAGATAAATCAAGACCCGCAAAGAAAAATCTGTGTGCGTTGAGAGTTGCATAACTTGACCTGCTGGAAAGAGGTATTTAATATGCCAGTTTTAATCAGGTATGTAAAATACCTCTTTCAGGAGAACACCATGCTGACTCAAGCTCAACTCGATGTCATTAAAGCTACAGTCCCCGTCCTCGATGCAGGCGGCGAAGCACTGACTCGTCATTTTTACGAACGTATGTTTCGTGAAAACCCTGAAGTACGCTCATTTTTTAACCCCGCCCATCAAAAGACTGGCGGCCAACAGCGCGCATTAGCAGCGGCTATTTGTGCCTACGCCAAGCATATTGAAAACCCTAGCGTGCTGGCCAACGCAGTTGAATTAATCGCACAAAAGCACGCCTCCCTCGGTATTCAGGCACAGCATTACCCAATTGTAGGGAGCAATTTACTCTCTTCTATTAAAGAAGTTTTAGGTGATGCAGCAACGCCCGAGGTGATTGATGCTTGGGGGGCAGCCTATAATCAACTGGCTGATTTATTTATTGCTCGCGAAAAGAAAATCTACGCCGAGCAAGAAAGCGAATACGGCTGGACTGGTTTTAAGCGCTTTATCGTGCAAAAACGTGAAGCCGCCAGTGACAACATCAC
>JAAZCO010000073.1 GCA_012513235.1 Gammaproteobacteria bacterium | reverse complement strand
TGCATTGAAATTAGCTGACGGCACTTGTGTTGCACCGTTCAGCCAGCCAGTGCGGGGATCTAAAGTTAAGCTGGAAGATTGCATAGAGTGTCCTAGAGCCTGTGACTGCTATGGGTATGACATTATTGAAGGAGGTTATACCCATGTCATTGCTGTTTATAATAACTTAGACAGTAATAGCAGTGTTTGTGTCTTAGACAAACCTATTAAAAGGTTGGCAAAGTAGATTGGTGAGATGCGGGCTGTGGATAACTGTGGTGAGAATTCACGAGTACGAGTGTGGATAAGTCTTATAGAAAAAATTCAGGCCGCAAAAGCGGCCTGAATTAAACACGGTTATAGAAATTAACCTTGGTGATACTTCGCAGATAAATCATGTACCGCATTGATAAATGCGCCAGCATTCTCAGGCTTCACTTCTGGAGTGATACCGTGACCTAAGTTAAAGATATGACCTGGGCCATTACCGTAACTTTCAAGAATACGACCCACTTCTTTCTCAATTGCAGCTGGATTAGCATACAAAGTGGTTGGGTCCATATTACCTTGCAGAGCAACTTTGTCGCCGACACGCGCACGAGCTACGCCTAGATCACAGGTCCAGTCGATACCCAGGGCTTCAACACCAGTAGCCGCCATGGACTCAAGCCACAGACCGCCACCTTTAGTGAACAGAATCACTGGAACACGACGACCTTCATGTTCACGGATCAAGCCATCAACGATTTTTTGCATATATGACAGCGAGAACTCTTGGTAAGCCGCTGAAGATAAGCTTCCGCCCCAGCTATCAAAAATCTGTACTGCTTGTGCGCCAGCTAGAATCTGCGCATTCAGGTAACTGGTCACCGACTGAGCTAACTTATCCAATAGCAAGTGCATCGCCACTGGATTGTCATACATCAGAGCCTTACTTTTGCGGAAGTCCTTAGATGAACCACCTTCAACCATGTAAGTGGCTAGAGTCCATGGGCTACCAGCAAAACCAATCAAGGGCACGCGACCATTCAATTCATGGCGAATGGTACGTACAGCATTCATCACATAACCTAAATCTTTTTCAGGATCAGGAATGGGTAATGCTTCAATGGCTTCAAGGGTATCAGCAGTTTTTTTGAAGCGTGGGCCTTCGCCTGTTTCAAAATACAAACCTAAGCCCATCGCATCAGGGATGGTCAAGATATCTGAAAAAAGGATCGCAGCATCCAAAGGGTAGCGTTCCAGTGGTTGCAGTGTTACTTCGCAAGCAAGCTCAGCATTCATGCATAAATCCATAAAACCACCCGCACGTGCGCGAGTAGCTCTGTATTCAGGCAGATAGCGGCCCGCTTGACGCATCATCCAAACAGGTGTCACATCAACCGGCTGTTTAAGCAGGGCGCGGAGAAAACGATCATTTTTCAGAGCAGTCATATTAGCGTCCATTAGAAATTAATAGGCTATTGTCGCAAACTTGCACACAAAAGGCACGGAGCAGCAGTTAAGCCACTCAATTTGCTTGATTGATATCAATTACCACAGAGTATTACTTAAGGTGCTAGTTTAGCGCATAGCGCATTTTTAAACATATGAACAAGGGTGGTAGGCATGCAAAAAAAAACGATTGATTCAAGTCTATTTGTTGCAGCAACTGCAGATGAAGCTATTGCTGGTGGTGCTGAGCACCTATTATCTGGGCGTTCTTTATATCCACCCTTCCCTGAAAATTATCAGTACGCGTTATTTGCGATGGGTTGTTTTTGGGGAGCTGAGCGGCGCTTCTGGCAGCAAGAAGGTGTTTATGTCACTGCAGTAGGTTACGCGGGTGGGCATACAGTTCATCCAACTTATCCACAGGTATGTAGTGGAACTACAGGGCATACAGAAGCCGTATTGGTGGTGTTTGATCCAGTAGAAATCAGTTTTGCACAGTTATTACAGGTGTTTTGGCAATCACATGACCCAACACAAGGTATGCGTCAAGGTAATGATATGGGCAGTCAGTATCGTTCAGCTATTTATTGTATGGATCAGCAGCATTTAGCTGAAGCGCAGGCCAGTTGCACACATTATCAGGCGCGCTTAACGGCTGCCGGTGGTGCACCTATTACAACAGATATAGAAATAGCGCCGACATTCTATTATGCCGAAACTGTGCATCAACAATATTTAGAGCGTAACCCGAATGGGTACTGCGGTTTACGAGGGACTGGTGTGATGTATTAGTTTCTAGGGGGTAGAAATTAATAACCCCGCCGAAGCGGGGTTTGCAGACTGTCTCCTAACATCCTTGCTACTGGCCATCTTGGCCTTAGTCATATATCCGTTACGACTAGATGCAATCCATTGCTGATCCATTACGGTTATTGTACGTGTGATATTTATGTAGTGCAGTCAGCCAATGACTACATGACGTGTAAGCATTTGCTTACACGCTATCAATTGGGCTGAGATTAAAACTGCTCTGCATCTAATAAATAGAGTGATTCGCTACCAGCCTTTACCGCACTGCTTAATGAGTGGATACGTGGCAGTAAGCGTGCAAAAAAGAAGCGAGCTGTGCCCATTTTACTGGCATAGAAATCATCTTCTTGCTCTTTACCTTGTGCTGCACGAGCCATTAACGCCCACATATAGGCATAAGCGGTGTAACCAAAGACTTGCAAATACTCAACTGAGGCCGCACCAATTTCATTAGGGTTGGTTTTTGCTTGGGCAATTAACCATGCGGTTAGTTCATCAAGATTTTCAATGGCAGCTTGCAGTGGTGTGGTGAATTCAGCTAAATCTTGTTTAGCTGCAGCAATAAAACTTTTCACTTCATCGGCAAAGTGCTGATAAAACGCCCCACCATTGGCAACAATTTTACGGCCTGCTAAGTCTAGAGATTGGATACCGTTGGTACCTTCGTAGATTTGCGTAATACGGCAATCACGAATCAGTTGCTCTTGACCCCACTCACGAATATAACCATGCCCGCCAAAGATCTGCTGACCATGAATGGTGGATTCTAAACCTACGTCAGTTAAAAAAGCTTTAGCAATGGGGGTAAGCAAGGCTACCAGTTCGTCAGCGCCTTGGCGTGCTGTCGCGTCTTCACTGTATTTAGCGATATCCAACTGCATCGCCACATAACTGGAGAACGCGCGCCCTCCTTCGTTTAGCGCTTTCATGGTCAATAGCATACGACGTACATCCGGATGCACAATCAGTGGATCTGCTTGTTTATCTGGGGCAACTACGCCAGTTGGAGCACGGCTTTGAATACGGTCTTTAGCGTATTCTATGGCACTTTGATAGGAGCGCTCACCTAAAGCTAAACCTTGAATACCGACCCCGAGGCGCTCATAGTTCATCATAGTGAACATCGCCGCTAAGCCTTTGTTGGGCGCATCAATAATATAGCCTGTAGCACTATCAAAGTTCATCACGCAGGTCGCCGAACCTTGAATACCCATTTTGTGCTCAATAGAGCCGCACGACAGGCTATTGCGCTCGCCAAGTGAACCGTCATCATTGACCAGTACTTTAGGTACTAGAAACAGGGAAATACCTTTAGCACCTGCTGGCGCATCAGGCAGCTTAGCCAGCACTAAGTGGATAATATTCTCAGTCAGGTCGTGCTCGCCACCGGTGATAAATATTTTTGTGCCGCTAATTTTGTAGCTGCCGTCGGCTTGAGGTTCTGCTTTAGTGCGAATGATGCCTAAGTCAGTACCTGCGTGCGGTTCAGTCAAGCACATGGAGCCGGCCCAAGTACCTGAATACATATTGGGTAAGTATTTTTCTTTCAGTTCGGCACTGGCGTGCGCATGAATGGATAAGCAAGCGCCAGCTGTGAGCATGGGATACAAGCCAAAAGATAAGTTGGCTGAGTTGATCATCTCTTCAATTTGCGCAGTGATCATTTTAGGCATACCCATACCGCCAAATTGTGGGTCGCCACCGACACCGACCCAGCCGCCTTCAGCGTAGGTGTTATAAGCTTCAATAAAGCCTTGCGGAGTTGTCACTGCACCGTCAGTCCAGGTACAGCCTTCCTCATCACCGCTACGGTTAGTCGGGGCAATTGAACCGGCTGCTACTTTGCCTGCTTCTTCTAAAATAGCGGTCGCTGTTTCGTTATCCACAGTGTCTGCAAGTGCAGGTAATTGCGCCCAAAGCTTACCTGCTTCGAACACTTCGTTGAGTACAAAACTCATATCACGTAAAGGTGCTTGGTAGTCGGCCATGTGGCATTCCTCTTTATTATTAGCGCAAGCTCTGCTGTGCAGTGACACAACATTAGGCAATCAGTGGGTCAAAAATGTTGAAATTTGAGTCTACATTAATAAACTTTTAAAACTAATAGGCTCTTTTTATGACTGAAAGGTTCTAGTAAAAGTCATAAAAAAACCCGCTAATAAGTTGCGCCTGAACAGGTCACTTTATTAGCGGGTTGTGGTCTAGCATCAGTTACATAGAACGCTTAGTAGCTCAGTGCAAAATCTTCTTCAGCCATATCCATCAGGTTATCAGCACCTGAAAGCATTGCTGCTAAGTGAGTGCGGGTACGCGGTAGCAAACGTGCATAGTAGAAGCGTGCAGTTTGCAGTTTAGCTTTATAGAAGGCTTCTTCATCAGTGCCTGCTGCTAGCTTTTCTGCTGCAACACGAGCAATATCCGCCCAGAAGTATGCTAAACACGCGTAGCCGCAATACATGGTGTAATCCACCGATGCTGCACCGACTTCTTCGCGGTTTTTCATCGCTGCCATACCCACTTTCATGGTGACGTCAGCCCATTCTTTGTTCAGTTCAGCCAAAGGTTTAACGAATTCTTGTAGCGTTTCGTTACCTTCGTTGGTTTTGCAGAACTTATGCACAATTTTAGTAAAGCCTTTCAGGGTTTCACCTTGAGTCATAAGAACTTTGCGGCCTAATAAGTCCAGAGCTTGGATGCCAGTGGTACCTTCATACAGCATCGAGATACGGCTATCACGCACGTTTTGCTCCATGCCCCACTCTGAGATATAGCCATGACCACCATAGATCTGCACACCGTGGTTAGCTGCTTCAAAACCTACTTCGGTCATAAATGCTTTAGCGATCGGTGTTAAGAACGCCAGCATGCTGTCTGCAGCGATGCGCGCATCTTCATCGGTGCTGCGTTGCATAATATCCACTTGCTGTGCTGCGAAATACAGCATGGCACGGTTGCCTTCGGTTAAGGCTTTCATCGTTAGTAGCATGCGACGCACATCAGGATGCACGATAATTGGATCTGCGGCTTTTTCTGGCGCTTTAGCACCGGTGAGTGAACGCATTTGTAAACGGTCACGGGCGTACTCAATACCACCTTGGAAAGCGACTTCAGAGTGCGCTAAGCCTTGCAGTGCTGTACCAATACGCGCGGTGTTCATAAAGGTGAACATGCAGTTCAAACCTTTATTTTCTGGGCCAATTAAGAAGCCTTTAGCACCATCAAAGTTCATCACGCAGGTAGCGTTACCGTGAATACCCATTTTGTGTTCAATTGAACCGCACTGCACACCGTTACGCTCGCCGATACTGCCGTCAGCATTAGGTAGGAACTTAGGTACGATAAACAGTGAGATACCTTTAGTACCTTCAGGTGCGCCAACAATACGTGCGATCACAATATGTACAATGTTGCCGGCGAAATCATGCTCACCCGCAGAGATAAAGATTTTTGTACCTGTGATGCTGTAGCTGCCATCTTCTTGCGGCTCTGCTTTAGTACGCAGCATGCCTAGATCGGTACCACAGTGAGCTTCGGTGAGGCACATAGTACCTGTCCACTCACCGGAGACCAATTTGGTCAAATACGTTTTTTGCTGCTCTGCAGTACCGTGGGCATGCAAGGTGTTCATTGCGCCGTGCGACAGGCCAGGGTACATACCCCATGACCAGTTGGCTTGACCTACCATTTCACTGATGGAAATACCCAATGACTCTGGTAAACCTTGACCGCCGTGCTCAACATCATGAGCTAGGCTAGGCCAACCACCTTCAACATACTGCTGGTAAGCTTCTTTAAAGCCAGTTGGTGTTTTCACGCCTTGAGCAGACCATGTGCAACCTTCTGTGTCACCCACACGATTGAGTGGAGCAATAACGTTTTCACAGAACTTAGCACCTTCTTCAAGGATCGCGCTCACCATATCTGGGGTTGCATCTTCGCAGCCTGGCAGATTGGCGTAGTGTTCTGGATACCCTAACAGTTCATCACGAACGAAACGGATATCGCGCAAGGGGGCTTTATATTCAGCCATGGTTATTAACCTCTACAGTGGAGACTTTATTATTAAGTTGGCCTAAACAAGATGCGTGGGCCTGTTCTTAGTAGCGCAGTAAAAAGTTGCGCACACAAAAATGAATCAAACGACTGTTTGAAAGTTACGGCCCTATCGTATTCTTGTCAAGCGTTGCTCGATGACTTTATTTTTTTATTTTATTTAAGCTTGAATATCAATCAAGGTACCCAGTGATTCTTCCGCAGTAGAAATCACACGAGCACCCAGTTCACTCATTTGTTTAGCTTGTTCAAGCATGAGCAGTTGTTCAGTTAAATTACCGATGTCGATCATCGGTACTGCAGTAGCGGCTGGCGCACTGCTGGATTGTTGCGCAATAGCTTGTGCTGCGCTGGCGAGTTGCTCTTGGCCGCTATTGATGGCGGATAAACCCGCTGAGAATACATTTGCTGAAATATGCATAAGACCTCCTACTGCCGACCCATGATAAAAGTCAATGCAGTCTGTTTTGAGTATAGAGCAAAACAGCTGGCGGTGTTGACTCGGCGATCAAAGGCTATTGATCAGCCATTGCGCGAGTTGTTGTGGGCGCTGTTGGTGCTGGTTTTTACGCGTCAGTAGTACTAACTTGGCTGAGGTTTCCACAAAACCCCAAGGTGCAATTAAGCGACCACTCATAATGTCACTGCGTACGAGATGCTCAGGTGCTATAGCTACACCCAGCCCAGCAACTGCAGCCTCTAATAAGTAATATAAGTGCTCAAAGCCCTGTGCGTAATGCAACTCAGTGCTGGCTAACTGTTGCGCTTGCGCCCACTGTGGCCATGCTTGTTGGCGAGAGCGAGTAAAGAGCAAGGGTTCTTTTAGAAGCGCGGCTGGTGAAGCATTGAGTAGTGCCGCGGCATGTTGATAGTGCGGGCTTAATACTGGGCCAATCCGCTCCGTATCTAATGGGTAAACCTGCATATTGTCGGCGCAAGGTTGGTCTAAAAATACCAAGCTGGCGTCTGCATCGGAGTGTTGCAGGGTATTGTCATCTCCGGTGTTGGTAATCACCTGTAAACGAAGATTGGGTAAGTCATGCTGTAAGCGCTCGAGGCGTGGGATTAACCAGCGTGCTAATAAGCTGCCTGAGCAAGCCAAAACAAAGGGTGATTGTTGATTTTGCTGG
>JAAZCO010000420.1 GCA_012513235.1 Gammaproteobacteria bacterium | reverse complement strand
TGTTTCGACGTTTTCGGTCCAGATTTTCCACAGCAATCCAGGCTCTTGGATAATCGACTCAGCGAGTGGCTGCATAGCTTGGTGCATATCCTGACCAAATGGGCCGTCAAACGGGAAATCAATTTGCAGTACAGTTAGCATCGTTCAGCTCCACTTCTATTTAAACTAATGATAGAACTTCACTGGGCATTGCTCAAGGCGCAAGCGTTTGATTCAGCACATGCTATTTTAGTTTTGAGCACTGTCGGTTTTTAATAAAACTGAGGGTGGCTTGTCTGAGTTCTGGAAAAGCAAAAGACATAATATGTGGGCCTTTTGAGTCGAGCCAACATAACTGTTGTTCAGGGTAAGCTTTTTGCCAGTGCGCATAGAGTTTTTTGCCTTGTTTAGCAGGCACAATAGTATCTTTTGGACTGTGCATTATCAGCACGGGCAGATCAATGCTCTGGATATGCTTGATGGGGTCCCACTGCGATGGAATCAATACGGTAAAAGGCCATATCAGCCAACCGATAACACTTTGACTCATCGCACTGCGCGCTGCTGTAGCAAAACCTGTGAGCGGTGCATCTAAAATCAATGCTTTGATATCATGCTGATCTATCGCTTGTGCAATATAATTGATAGCGATAGCGCTGCCGATACTTTGCCCGAGTATGATCAGTTCTTTGTCTGGGTGTTGTTGTTTCATCCAGAGAATAGCAGCTTCAATGTCTTGCAGTACCTCAGGCATCCGTGCTTGACCTTCTGATGCGCCAAAGCCTCGATAATCTAAAGCTAAGACACTGACGCCACTTGTCGGTAGCCAGTAGATGCTGTGGCTATGGCTGGAGATGTTTTCAGCGTTACCGTGCAGATACAGCAGCATGGTGTTGGAGTCGGCTTGCTTGCCTTGTGCCGGCAGCCACCAAGCGTGCAGCTTGGTATTGTCTTGCGCTGTCAGCCACACATCTTGATATTCAAGCCCCGCATTTTTGGGCGTGGAGATCAAAGCACTTTGTGGGTAGAAAAATAAAGCAGACAGCGAAGTGCAACCGGTTAGCGTTAAGCTACCGATCAAGATGGTTAATCGATAAAGCAGTGTACGGCTCCATCGTTTAGATAGAGCCTTGAGTGCTTTAGTAATACCAGTTGATACCAAGGCCTACCTCATGCTGTTTGCTGCTGTCTTGATGGAGCTTAAAGTGTTGGCTTTTAGCTTCGAGTTTAAGTTGCAGGTTGGTTGATAAGCGCCAGCCTAGATTGGCACTGACTTCGGTGCGTCGCGTTTTATCAATCACGCTCAGTCCTTGCCAGTTACTTTGCAGTTGGGCTTGGATATGATCCCCTTGCCATAACCAGCCCAGGCGAGGGCCAAAGCTGAGCTGTGCGCCCCGATGAAATTGATTGTCAGCCAGCAACTGGGCGTGTGCTAAGCCATAGAAACGACCAGCAGAGGTGAGCCATGCTTTGCCAAAGCCTGCGTTTACATAAGCAAATAACTCTGCATCAGCACCAATAAAGCGATCTAAGCCACCACTGACTGACCAGGCTGTGGGTTGCTGTAAGTAGGTTTGATGGCTGAGCGATAAAATATCGACAATCTGAAATTGTTGCAGCCTAACGGCACCGCCATCCCAGAGCCTGAGCTTTAAGTTACCCATTTGGATTTGTGAGCCGGGTACAAAGCCTTGCGGCAAGTCCATCACTTCATGAAAAGCTGCACGGTAATTTAGATCAACAAAACCTAAGTGGTTTGAGCGAGAGCCGCTACGCTCATCGGAAAATGTACTGCCTGCTTTAAATTGTAGACGTTGGCTTAAATGACCTTGATCGTCTCGGTAGGCAGGGACTGGAACATCATCAAAGACTGATGAAACAGGTAATTTTGCACGGGCAGATAATAGATTTATCGTGCGTTTGCGTAACTCAGGAGTTGCCTGTTTCTTTTTTACCGCTAAATAGCGAGCGTAAGCATAAGCAAGCTCTAAGGTTTGTGCTTGTTCATGTTCACTAAACTTGGTTAGAGACTGTTGAATATCAGTATCTTGCTCCACGAGTTTTTTAGCCTGCTCGAGCGCGGGCCGAGAAACCTGTTGGCTTTTATGCTCCATCTTGCTGGCCGCCGATGGGCGGTATTCAGTATCGTCAACTAAACCGCGTTTCTGTAAAGCGCGTATCGTATCGACGGGCAGGGCAGTGAACATAAAATCATCAGTGACATCGATGCGTTCAGAACTGGCATCGAGTAAAGCCAGCAAGCGATACGAGCAGTTTTCATCAAAGAAAAAATAATCAAAATAAGTATCTTTGGTTTCCCAAATATGGCGGACAAACTGGTCTGCTTCTTCTTTGTTAAGGTCCAGTTGGTATTCCCAAATATCACGGTATTCCATATGTGAGTATTCGTTGGTTTTCGCATAATAAGGTAGTACCGACACTACACCCGGGTAGCCTCCGGTTAATCCTTTCCAAGAGAATACCAGCTCATTATCGTCTGGGTCGGCATTCGCTGCAAAATTCACACTGTGAGCTAACAGCTTATTACTTGCAGGGTCTTTTTTATCCAAACGAATAAAAGTATGACCGTACATCGAAGACGGTGAGTTGATATGCGAAGCAGGGAAAACCAAGGTTAAATATTCAGCGCTCAGTTCATCACGCCATTGCTCTAGATCAGAACAGGGTTGGTCTGTAAATGAAAGCTCAGGCAACTGTTGCTTAACCCAATGATAGCGTGCTGGAAACTGACATTGCGCTGATTGATTGTCAGCTATATCAGTCAGTAGGAATTGCTCTAGGTTTTCTTGCAGTTCTGCTACCAGTGAGGTTTTACCATCTTTAGCTAAAAAGAAATTGGGACTATCGTTTTCACTGATATAACGCCCGCTAAAGGGATGCTTGCGATAATGTAAAAGATGAGACCATTGCTGGTTGTGCGCAATAGGTTTGAGTTGATCTAGGGGTGGTATCGGAGCAGCTTGAGCGACAGCGTAAGGAATAAATACAAAGCTAGCAATTAAAGACCTAGCTATCATGTTAAAAACCTTTATATGGCGACAATAAAAGAAGCCCGCAGGAAGCGGGCTTTAAATGCAGGCTGCGTGAATTAACCTAAGTATTTCTGTAGGTTGATATCTGCGGCCATAGCAGAAGTCATTGCTTCTAATGTTGCTGCTGAAGTTGCATCAGCGCTGAACATTGCATCGAAGTTAGACTGCATGGCACGATTAAAAGCTGCAGTGTCTTGAGTTTGAACACCCATTACTTCAGCTAAAGCGGCTAAAGTTTCGCCTTGACCAACAGCAATATCTGCCGCCAGTTGATCCATGTTTTCATCAATAAAAATTTGAGCTGACTTTAAAGGACCGTTAGCAGCTTCACAGCCTAAAGTACCGGAAGTCATACCAAAAGTTTGGTTGCCAGATGTACCGTTCGTGGTGGCAGCCATAACATGCTGATACCACTTATCAGCATCAGGGAAGATAACTGTTGAGCCTAAACCGCAACCTGCTGGACCACTAGCAGCGAAAGCAAAAGATGATGCGGAGGCTAAAATTGCACCTGCAATAATTTTCTTCATGGTATATATCCTTAATGTGACAGTTTTTAATTTTTATTGTGCTTTCTAGCACTTCCTAAAGGTAGCCATCTTTGCTGTTTGTGTCTAGCTTAGAAATGACTATTTCTATTGGCAATTATACAAAGCGAAGTTAACGCAAAATTTCGCGCTCGGTATCTAATAAGTAGGGCAATTCAAGTTGCTCAAGCAGTGCTTGTTCGTTGCCTTCTAAGTAAATACGCCCGTCACCCACAGCTTCATCAAGTGCTGTGGCGAGCAGTTCAATACCTTG
>JAAZCO010000419.1 GCA_012513235.1 Gammaproteobacteria bacterium | reverse complement strand
CGCTTCAGTCTTACCGGTACCGATGTAATAGGCGACCACACCTTCTTTAGCTTCATCAAAGGCATCGGATAGGCGCTTTAAGAACATCATGCCGAAGATATAATCTTTAAATTCAGAGGCATCCATGTTGCCGCGCAAAATATCCGCGGCTTCCCATAAAAAGGACTCAAGTTGTTGCAGGGTGACTTTCTGGCTCATTAACGGGGTTCCATGTACAGCGGTAACAACAGGATAGGCAGTTCTCAGCTATATGACTCACTTTAGATGGGTCAGTAAGGTTGGCGGAACGGCCTGTAGATAAAGGGTTTGAATGCGGTCGAGCATAGCGCTAAAGCTAGGGTTGGGGAAGTCAGGCTTTATCTGGTTTCAGTTTTGACATGCTACTAATAAGCTTATGTATTGCAATCGAACGAATACGAACGAAAGCGCACGAATACGAACGAAAGCGCACGAATACGAACGAACAATTAAGTAACCCGCTCATAACGCGTACTTCTACCGCCGCCAACAGGCTTTATATCTTGATTCTCCACTAAACGCTTCAGTAAGCGTGTTGCCTGCGGTGGACTGATACGGCACAGGTCAGCAACACCCGAACGCTGAATAGCACCATGCTTATCAATATAGTTAAGCACCATTTGCTCGTGCTGAATGGGACTAAAGCCAGCCTGGCGAATGTACTCTGCTTGCTGGCCAGCGCTTTGGTAAAGCTGTGCACTTAAGGTGTAGGTACGCCCTCTACCGGTGCCGTGCGACTCCAGCAATCCTATTTCAACCAGCTTCTCTAAAGTGGCGCGCACATTAGTTTCGGTCTTTTGTACAGACGCAACAAAGTCAGCCGTAGTTAAACGACGCTCTTCTCGCAAGCGTGACAGGATGATCAGTGAGTCGATTGGTAATCCACCCAGCTTGTCCTCATGCTCGACCACCATTTTCAGGAACTCTAAATCAGGGGCTGCATTGGATAAGCTCAGACTGACTGTATAGCTGTTAGACAACGAGTAATCCGGTGCTGGGCGGCCATAGCGCAGCATCCCTTCAAAAATACGGTCGATACCACGTCCCGTCCTTTCTGCTAAACCAATGCGTTTAATAATGTCAGCTAACAATGGATTACGTGAACGTGGCGATACCACTAGCAAGTTCGTCAGATTCACCCCATCAATAAACCCACCTGGGCTGCTGATGTTAAGACCATCATCATCCAGCTTTACGTGAACTGCACCAAGCATGCTGTAGTCACGGTGTACCAATGCATTTACAAAGGCTTCACGAAAACCACGGCGATCATAATTAGGTACAGGCACACGGAACAAACCAACCTGGATCTCTTCTTCAATAATCCAAGGTCGAAACTGTAAGTCCACCTCTTCAAAGGTCTCAAGCAGCGGCTTACGGTAAAACTCATTGACCTGAACATCTGTACCACGCAGTACTTGAAACACCACCTCATAGCTTGGTAGATGCTGACGCAGTAATGATTCAGTGCCGAGTAGTAATAACCCTACGACCGTTGGATGACGCTTACCATTGACCTCCATGACCAAGCCCAGCGCATTGTCTAGCTCCTCATCTGCTAGCGGCAGCAGGCTCTGATCACCACCATACTTTTTAATCCATCTTCGCACTCAAAGTACGACGTCTTACGCGAAATTGATAATAGCTTTGACTTCATAGCTCATCATCTATTAAACGCCATACCAGTTATTCTTTAAAGATATAACAAAATCACAATTAACTCTTTTACGTTCTAT
>JAAZCO010000072.1 GCA_012513235.1 Gammaproteobacteria bacterium | reverse complement strand
CGCATCGGCAATATGAATACCCTTAGGCACCACGTAGTCGGTGAGCTTGGGCAGCTTATCCACTGAGAACACATCGAGCATGCGGCCCTTAATGCGCTCCTCTAACTGCAGCGCAGCCACTTCATTGATATCCACTGCGCCGCGATTGGTCCAGGCTACGTTGGGCAGCACTTTATACAAATCAGTTAGGTTGATTTCATGTGGCTTGCACAGACGATGTGAAATCAGTTGCAGTTTCAGGTAAGCCTCAGGCACCGAGACTGGCTGCGTGTCATGCTCGAGTACGCAAATCACGGTCGGCTTGCGGCTTTCGGCCAAGCGGACTAATAAGGCACTTTGTTCTGGGGCAATATATTTCAGCGCACTGGCTAACTTTGCCGCCACAGCAAAGTTGAAATCAATAATTTGATTGCCGCCTTCATAGCCTAAAATCTCTTTAATGCGATTGATAAACACCGAGCTTGGGCGCAGCAAAGGGCGTGGAAATAACACTTCTAACCATTGGCCTTCACGATTACGGGTGCCGACACCAAAGGCGATACTAAACAGAGATTGCGACATGAAAAATCCTTATGTAAAAGTGAGGGTGATAATGGTTAAGGCGCTTAGGCTAAATCAGCGAAAGCTTCTGCATAGAGTTCTGGTTTAAAAGCTACTAAAGTGCGTTCGCCTAAATCCAGTACCGGACGCTTGATCATTGAGGGCTGGGCCAGCATCAAAGTGATGGCTTTAGCTTGGTCAAGATCGGCTTTGCTGGCGTCATCGAGCTTGCGAAAAGTGGTGCCGGCACGATTAAGGATTTTTTCCCAGCCATGCTCGTTGCACCATTGCTCTAAATGCGCCTGATCGATACCGGCGGTTTTATAATCATGAAAATGATAGGTCTGACCTTGTTCATCCAGCCATTTACGGGCTTTTTTCATGGTGTCACAATTTTTAATACCGTATAGGGTTAAAGCGCTCATACCAACCTCCGCATTCGCGTTTAAGAAATAGCTAAATTGACACGATAGACAATCGAGCCAAACATACACAGCATGCCCAGCATCAACAGTGCTATACCCCAAGAGCGTTCACGCCAGCTGTAACCAAAGGCTAAAAGAAACATGCCAATGGTAATTAAAGTGGTCATGACGTTAAGCGGGTTGTCCATAAAAATCCTTACTAATAGGCATTCGATAAATGGGTGACTGTACCACTGGCACCGGTGGATAATTGTGCAATCATGCTTTCTTGCAGGGCCAAGCACAGCTCTGGATCAGATAAGGGCAAGCCTTGCGCATCAGTGATAAAAAACACGTCTTCGATGCGCTCACCTAAAGTGATGATTTTGGCCTTAACCAATGCCAAGTTAAATTCTAGAAAAATCCCCGCAATCCGTGCCAATAAGCCTGGACGATCCGGCGCCACCACTTCAACCACGGTATAGGGGCGCTGCGCATCATTATGAATGGTGATTTGCGGCGTAAAGGAGAAGTGCTTGAGTTGGCGTGGCACGCGGCGCTGAATAATCGCTGGGTAATCTTCAGGGTTGCGCAAAGCTGCGGTCAGGCCAGATTGGATTTTCTGAATCCGTTCAGAATCATGGCCAATACGCTCACCGTCCACATCCAGCACAATATAGGTTTCAATATTAAAGTGGCCGCTGGAGGTCATGATACGCGCATCTAGCGTGCTTAAATTGAGCTGGTCGAGTGTGGCTACTGTTACAGCGAAAAAGTCATGACGCTGCGCACCGTAAACAAAAATCTGCGTGGCACCATCGAACTCACGCTGAGTGGTTTCGCGCACCAAGACCAGCGGTTCAAGACTGTTGCCATGCTCTAAAATAGCTTCACTGTGCCAAGCAATATCACCGGCACTGTGACGTAAGAAGTAGTCGTCACCGAGTTGGCTCCACAGTTGCTCAACCGCATCGGGGTCAGCGCCTTCCTCAACCAACAAGCTCAGCGCAGTGGCTTGGCGTGTGGTGATTTGCTCTTCACGCTCTAATGGGTTTTCTAAACCACGGCGCAGTGCGCGGCGGGTTTCACTGTACAGCTGACGTAAGAGTTGTGCGCGCCATGAGTTCCACAGGGTTGGGTTGGTGGCGTTAATATCTGCCACTGTCAGCACATATAAGTAGTCGAGTTTAGTTTGATCGCCGACTAACATGGCAAAGTTATTGATTTCGTCAGGATCAGAAATATCCTTACGTTGCGCGGTCACCGACATGACTAAGTGACTGCGTACCAGCCAGACCACTAAGCGTGCGTCGGCCGTGGGCAGTTGATGCAGCTTGCAGAACTCTTCGGCAATCTCTGCGCCAATCATCGAGTGATTACCGCCGCGACCTTTACCAATATCATGAAATAAGCCAGCGAGATAAATCAGCTCAGGTTTAGGTAGGCGTCCAATAATGGCGCTGGCTAAGGAGAACTTCTCCGCAAAGTCTGGGTGACGCAGTTTGCGCAGGTGTTTGATTAAGTTGAGTGTGTGCGCATCCACGGTATAAATATGGAATAGATCATGCTGCATTTGGCCGACAATACGGCCGAATTCAGGCAAGTAGCGCCCTAAAATACCGTAACGGTTCATGCGGCGCACATTCATATGCACACCTTCTTTACAGCGGAACAGTTCAAGAAATAAATTGATATTGCGTGGGTCATGGCGAAACTCATCATCAATTAAATGACGATGGTCGCGCAGTAAACGAATCGTTTGTGAGCGCACCCCAGTGATCTCTGGATGCTGCGCGAGCAGGACAAAAATCTCTAAAATTGCCGATGGGGTATCGCTAAAAACATAAGGGTTGCAGGCTTCAATATAACCGCCGCGAATGCGAAAACGCTCATTGATCGGTATAAGTACATCGGCATTATCAGTGCGTAAAATGGTTTCTTCAAAGTACTGGCTGATCAAGTCGGAGAGCTGCGAAATACCCATCACCACGCGATAGTATTTCTGCATAAAATGCTCAATGGCTTGCTTATGATCATCTTCTAGATAGCCCAGCATATGCGCAATTTTATGTTGGTAATCGAGCAGCAAACGGTCTTCGTTACGCCCCGCGAGCATATGTAGGGCATAGCGCACTTGCCAGAGAAAAGCGCGCGCATTGGCCAGTAACTGATACTCACCTTCGGTTAAAAATCCCGGTGCTTCTAAACTGCTCAGAGTGCGCATACCAAAGCGGCGACGCGCGACCCACATAATGGTTTGCACATCACGCAAACCACCGGGCGAGCCTTTGACGTTAGGCTCAAGGTTGTATTCAGTGTCGTTGTATTTATCGTGACGCTCACGCTGTTCGGCACGCTTGCCTAAGAAAAACTGCTCGCTGGACCACATATGCTGTGGGCCGGTCTGCTCGCGCATGGCATCGAGTAAGGCAGGGGCGCCGACCACCAAACGGCTTTCCAGCAGGTTGGTCATAATGGTCAAATCGTTACGCGCTTCATCGGCACATTGTTGAATGGTGCGCACGCTATGACCGACTTCCAAGCCAATATCCCAGAGGAAGGTCAGAAAGCTGGTAATTTGCTCGTGCAGGTGCTGGTTGTCGTCATTTTCCAGCAAGATCAGTAAATCAACATCCGAGTAAGGGTGCAGTTCAGCACGGCCGTAACCACCCACAGCAATGAGTGCAACTTGACACTGGCCATTGTCGCAACGGGGTGCGGGCCAAGCATGCTGCAGCAATTGATCGATAAACCAAGCGCGGGCGGCGACCACTTCATGAATATCATGCTGATCTAAAAAACGCTGGTCCATAACCATGCGCGCATGTTCGATGGCACTGCGAAATACGCTAAGCGGCTGCGGCTGCTGCTCCAGTTTGCGCTGGAATTCTTCAGGGTTAAACAGCTCAAGATCCATGGGCAACATGTTCAGCACCTCGCACAACAGCGATTAATGTAGAGCATAACAAGGGCGCGTCATGCGCACATATTGCGCAGATGACAGCGCCTTGTCGTAGAATTTTCAAGCTTCAGGTGCCAGTGGAGCCAGCACCTGAGGTCGCGCAACTGCTTAAGATGACTTCGCTGGGAAGGTCTCATCGTTGCGCAGGGTGAAGATTTCATAACCATCAGCCGTCACTACTAAGGTGTGTTCCCACTGTGCGGTTAATTTGCGGTCTTTAGTGATAGCCGTCCAGCCGTCACCGAGCAAACGCGTCTCTTTTTTACCCAGATTAATCATGGGCTCAATGGTAAAGGTCATGCCTTCTTGCAGTACTAAACCGGTACCGGCTTTACCGTAGTGTAAAATCTGTGGTTCTTCGTGGAACACAGTACCGATACCGTGGCCGCAATATTCACGTACCACTGAGTAGCCGTTGCTTTCAGCGTGCTTTTGAATCACTTCACCGATATCACCTAGACGGGTGCCCGGACGCACGATTTCAATACCTTTATACAGGCACTCTTGAGTGACGCGGCATAAACGCTCGGCCCACTCTGAAGTTTTACCCAGCATAAACATTTTGCTGGTATCGCCAAAGTAGCCGTCTTTAATCACGGTGATATCGATGTTGATGATATCGCCATCTTTCAGAGGCTTGTCGTTCGGAATACCGTGACACACCACATGGTTAATCGAGGTGCAAATGGATTTGGGGAAGCCGTTGTAATTGAGTGGCGCTGGAATGGCTTTTTGCACATTGACAATATAGTCGTGACAAATCGTATTGAGCTCATCAGTGGTCACGCCAATTTGAACGTGCTCCTCAATCATCTCAAGCACTTGCGCAGCCAAGCGGCCTGCAATGCGCATTTTTGCGATGTCGTCAGCAGTCTTAATAGAAACAGTCATGCAATCCTCTAAGCGCAGATTGCGCAGAAGTAAACAATAGAAGCGACAATTCTAGCAGAAATCGACGATTCTGTGCGCGCTAGGATGCGGCTCTGTGCATTATTGCGGACGATGACGCATCAAAGTACGCAGCGCAAAGCGGTTGGGATGGCTGTGTTGCACTATATCGAGCGGCAGCGGGAAGGGCTCATGGCAAATCCATGCGCTGAGTAGTTCTGCCGCCAGCGG
>JAAZCO010000418.1 GCA_012513235.1 Gammaproteobacteria bacterium | reverse complement strand
CACTTGCTCAGTGGTGTCTGCCATTTTGGTGCTTAAGGACAGCTCACTGTAATTGTTAAAGCCCAGTAGCTGAGCCAGCTCTAAGCGTAAATCCAGAATCTCTTGCATCACCGGAGTGTTATCGAGTTGCCCGGCGTTGGGGCCTTGATCCGAAGCGCGGGTGCTGTAAGCGTTATAGACTTCTTCGCGTAGCGCACGGTCGTCGGCATAGGTCATGACTGCGTAGTAGCTGGGGAACTCAAGGGTAATCAACCAGCCATCCAGCTCTTTGTCTTTGGCGGCTTGCGCCATTTGCTCTTTTGCCGAATCGGTGAGACCGGCTAAAGCCTGCTCATCGGTCACATGCTTGCTCCAAGCTTGGGTGGCATCGAGCAGATTATTAGAAAAAGTGCTGGATAAGTCTGACAGGCGCATTTGAATTTCGCCGTAACGCTTTTGTTGCGCCGGCTCCAGATCAATACCTGACAAACGAAAATCGCGCAGTTCATCTTCTAAGATGGTTTTTTGTGCCACAGAAAACTGCGCAGCAGCAGGGCTGTCGGCTAAAGCTTGGTAAGCATCAAATAAAGCACGGTTTTGCCCTTGTTCAGTCCAGAATTCAGACAGTTTAGGTAAGCAGGCCTCATAGGCCTCGCGTAATTCAGGGCTATTGCATACGGCATTTAGGTGGCTGACCGGGCTCCAAGCTTCACCTAAACGCGCGCCCAGTTCATCCATCGGCAACACCAGGCTGTCCCACGTAGGCTGCTGCGCATTGCTCAGCAGTTGCGCAATGGCCGCGCGGCTGTCAGCTAGAATAGTATCGATCGCTGGCTCAATATGCTCAGGGCGAATCGCAGAATAGGTGGGTAAGTCAAAATCTTGCAATAACGGATTGGTTTGATCGGTCACAGGCACACCTTAAATACAAAAATGAATGGCGCTATACAGTCCATAATGGGTCCATCTTAATACAAATCAATGCCGAGGCGGCTGAGGGTTTTCTATCATGGCGATTAGAATCTTTAACAAAAGGTTACCAGAGTGCGGTGCACGGGTGTTTATCGACCCCAGTGCGGTGGTGATTGGCGATGTGCAATTGGGCGCTGATTGTTCGGTTTGGCCGCATGCGGTGATTCGTGGAGATATGCATCAGATTCGTATTGGTGCGCGCACCAGTGTGCAAGATGGCAGCGTGTTGCATATCACCCATGCCAGCAGTTTTAATCCCGGCGGCTATCCATTAATCATTGGTGATGATGTGACTATCGGCCATCAAGTGTTGCTACATGGTTGCACTATTGGCTCGCGGGTCTTGATCGGTATGGGCTCGATTGTAATGGATGGCGCGCGTATTGATGATGAAGTAATAGTTGGCGCTGGCAGCTTAGTCTCGCCGGGCAAACATCTGCTCAGTGGCTATTTATATATGGGACGTCCAGCGCAGCAAGTGCGTGCTTTAACTGAGCAAGAAATAGCCTTCTTTACCTATAGTGCAGGTAACTATGTACGCTTGAAAGATGACTATTTAGCAGAAGCTGAATAGGTATCGTGTTGGCAGTGTCAGCTCAACCAGCCTGACACTGCACAACTTAATAACGCCAAAAGGCCGGTGATAATAAAATCAATAAAGAGAAAATCTCTAAGCGCCCCAGAATCATCGCTAAGCTGAGAATCAGTTGCGCGGCGGCGGGCAAATTACCGTAGTGCGCAGTGGCATCACCGAGCGCTGGGCCGAGGTTATTCATACATGAAGCCAAAGCGGAAAAGGCAGTAATGGGATCGAGTTCACAGGCCAGTAACGCCAGCATCAGGGTAAAGAAAGTCACCATATAGACGACGAAAAAGCCCCAGACGGATTCAATCACTCGGTCTGGCACGCGGCGTTTACCCAATTTAATGGTGAATACGCCATTGGGGTGCAGTAGGCGCTGAATTTCACGCTGACCTTGGCGATACAAGAGCATGACGCGCATCACCTTCATACCGCCACCTGTGGAACCAGCACAGGCGCCAATGAAGGTGGTGTAGAGCAGTAAAAACGGTAGCAAGCTGGGCCAGCCGCTAAAATCAGT
>JAAZCO010000417.1 GCA_012513235.1 Gammaproteobacteria bacterium | reverse complement strand
CTTGCAACAAGCGATGCCGTTTCGTGATCTGTTTTTTGCTGTGGGTCTCGACAGTTCAGAAATGGGCCATCCACCGAGTAAATTTACGAATGTGTTTGCCAAAGCTCGCTCTGAAGGCTTATTAGCCGTGGCGCATGCCGGCGAAGAAGGCCCACCGGAGTATGTGTGGGAAGCGCTGGATTTACTGAAAGTCAGCCGCATCGACCACGGTGTACGTGCCTATGAAGATCCTCGTTTAATGGCGCGCTTGATTGAAGAGCAAATCCCCTTAACCGTGTGTCCGCTGTCCAATACCAAGCTACGCGTCTATCAGGATATGAGCGAGCACCCTATTTTAGATATGCTGGAACAAGGCGTGATGGTTACGGTCAACTCGGATGATCCAGCCTATTTTGGCGGCTACCTTACGGAGAACTTTCAGGCACTGCATGCAGGTTTAGGTATGACTCAGCAACAAGCCCAGCGCTTGGCTGACAACAGCTTAAACGCTCGCTTAGCACCCTGATTCATAGGATTATGCACACTTCTCGACAACAGATACTGGACTGGGCCGCCAGCGGTGCCATCCCAGCGGACAAACTTGAGCAGGCCTTAGCGCTGACTCAAGAGACGCCAAACACTGCGACTGAATTAACTTTTCTCAGTCGTGTGGTGCTGGCATTTGCGGTCGCGTTGTTGTGCAGTGGCCTGATCTTTTTCTTTGCTTACAACTGGGATGCACTCAGTCGTTACCATAAGTTTGCTATTGCGCAGGGTGCGTTGCTGCTCTCGTTACTGCCGTTGCTACGCTTTAAGCTACAGCATGCCATAGCACAAGCCTCCTTGTTCGCTGCAAGCTTACTGGTGGGTGCGTTGCTGGCACTGATTGGACAAACTTATCAAAGTGGCGCGGACACCTATCAGCTCTTTGCGCTCTGGGCGCTGTTAATCACCCCTTGGGTATTGCTGGCGCGCATGCCAGCACTTTGGTTGTTATTACTGGTGTTGCTCAACGTGACACTGGTACTGCTATTCAATGATTATATGCTGCATCCTTGGCTGGCTTGGATCAATAATATTGGTTTGGTGTTCTTCGCCTTAAACGCGCTAGCAGCAAGTGCTTGGCTATTTATCACGCGCCACCATGCCCCTTCAGGGTTACTCGATTGGGCCGGGCGCAGCATCAACCTCTACAGTTTGCTGTTAATTAGTTTAATGGCGCTGGAACAGATTCTCGGTTGGCAGGGTTACGACGTGCTGACCTTAGTGATCTGGGTACTCTTTGCTGGGCTTTGGCTGTATCTGTACCGCGTTCGCCAGATCGACTTAGTGATGTTATCCGCTTTAATTATGGCGAGTATTGTACTTATCGTCAGCGCTTTATCACAGGTCGCTGATCTGTACTTAGGCGAGGAAACTCTGTTGTTATTACTGGCAATCAGCGTCATGGGTTTATCCAGTGCGGGTTCAGCTTGGTTGAAGCGTCTCAAGCGCAGAGAACGTAATACACAACCTAATACAGCCGCTACTCAGCAAGGAGCGCAGCATGAGTGACCCACACGCACTGTGGCAGCAATTACAGGACGCAGGCGTGGTGAGCACGGACATGCCTGCTGAGAGTCATGAACAACAATCAACATTTTTCCTACGTGTGTTGCTGGTAGCCTCAGGCTGGTTTGCTGCGCTGTTTTTCATTTCATTTATTGCCGCTTTTTTCACCCATTTTCTGCTGGATGAAAGTCAAATCTGGATACTCGGCATAGCGCTGTGTGGGTTCAGTATTGGGCTCAGCCACAGGCGGGACAACAGCGTATTTATCCAACAATTTATCTTTGCCTGCAGCTTGGCAGGGCAAGGTTTAATTATTTTTGGCATTTTTATCCACAGCCCCAATCCACAACTGAGTGCGCTACTGATTATCGCGTTAGAACTGCTGTTATTCGCGGTGATGGGGATTGCCCATCAACGTAGCACCTCAATCTTTATCACCTGCTGTGCTTTAGTCTGGCTGCTCGGTGAGCAAGCTTGGCTATATGCCTTACCCCTATTTAGCGCAGCAGCATTAGGACTGTGGCTTAATCGTATTCGTCTTAACCGCTACGCCGCGTATCTGCAGCCAGCTGCGGCAGGACTCACCCTAGCTTTATGGCTGACCATTGCTTTAACTTTAGTGGTGAGCAGCAGCGAAGTAATGTCATGGTATGCCACGCCTGCGAGCTGGCAGACACAACTGTGGATCGCAGCCAGCCTGAGCAGCGCTGTGTGTTTAGCCTTGGCTTGGCAGCTGATTCAGAGCCATGTGCAGCAGCAACAACTGCGTACTCTAGCAATACTGGTCAGCCTCGGCGTGGCATTATTGAATCTGAAAATGCCAGGTTTAGCGCCATTATGTTTATTACTCTGCATTGGCGTTGCTTACGCCCATACTCGTTTAATTTGGTTAAATTTATGCTGTTTAGCAGCGTATTTAATGCTCTATTACTACAGCCTAAATGACACATTGCTCTACAAATCCATCCTGTTATGCGTCAGCGGCACGGTATTATTAGCCCTATATGGCGTGCTCAATCGTTGTACTCAACGCTTAGCTCTGGAGCAACAACATGCAGCGTAAATGGCTGATTATCTTCAGCACGCTACTGATATTGGGCGTGGTCAACTTAGGTATTTGGCAAAACGAAAAGCTCATGCAACAGGGTGAAGTCGTGCTGCTGGAATTAGCACCTGTTGATCCGCGCTCTTTAATGCAGGGTGATTATATGGCCTTGCGCTTTGCCATGGCGGATGTCATCAAGACGCAACTGAGCGACACTGAAACACCACAAGATAGCCATATTATTGTAGAACTGGATGCTGAGCGGCGCGCGCGTTTTGTAGCTTTTGACCAAGAGCAGCCACTCAAAGATGGGCAGCTGCGCCTACAGTTTCGCCAACGTCACGGACAGATAAAATTCGCGACTAACGCTTTCTTTTTTCAAGAAGGAACTGGAGAGAGATATGAGCAAGCCCAGTATGGTTTATTTCGCGTAGATCACACTGGCAATCTATTACTCACCCACTTAGTGGATGCGCAACTGCAAACCTTAGGTCGAACCCAAGCCTTGCAGCCTGCCAGCCTCAAATAGCATTACAGCGGTTTAGCACCCATCAACGCACTGGTTGCCAACAGCAGTAACAAGACGATCAGTGCCCACAACAAACCTAAGAACTGATCACGACCACTGGTGCTTTGCTGCAGTTCAGACTGCAACTGCCAACGGCTGAGGTTGCTGTACAAAAAACCACCAAAAATAAAAATCAGCGGCAAGAGAGCAATACTGATCATCAACCACTTTTGACTCAGCGGCCAACCAGCTAGATGCGCCATCCACCAACCAGTCATCGGCAAGCTAGCGGTTAATACCGCAAAAGCAGGCAAACTGATGGTGCGCGTACGGCGCAGTTTCTGTTGCAGCACAGCAGGCTCTTTACCTTTAGCACGCCAAACAATCACAATATGCGCAATCACGCCCAACAGCAGCAACACTGCCGGCACACTATGAGCAATACGCAAAACCAAGTAATTTTCCAACGTGGCAACTCCTCAAAAAAATTGATCAATGCAGCTCACGGCTGATCGTCAGCCGCAGTGCGCTACCCTAGCCTAAAAACAACTGGTAGGCAGGATTTTCAGTTTCATCCCAATAACGGTAACCAATTTTATCCAAGGCATCAGTCAACATTTTCTGATCCTCTTTCGGCACTTGCAAGGCAGCTAAAACACGCCCATCAGCCGCACCATGGTTACGGTAATGGAACATAGAAATATTCCAACGCCCGCCCAGCTTATTTAAAAAGTTAAATAAAGCCCCTGGACGCTCAGGAAACTCAAAACGGAAAACACGCTCACTGCTCACCGCATCCGCATGACCACCCACCATGTGGCGAATATGCAATTTGGCTAATTCATTTTCTGTTAAATCCAGCACTGGGAAGCCTTGCTCACGCAAATGTTCCACTAAAGCGGCACGCGGATCTAAATCAGGATGGGTTTGCACGCCAACGAAAATATGCGCAGTACCATCGGTGTGATAACGGTAGTTGAACTCAGTAATCTGACGCTTACCCACAGCTTCACAGAAACGCTTAAAGCTGCCCGGCTCTTCTGGAATGGTCACGGCAATAATAGCTTCGCGCTGCTCACCCAATTCAGCACGCTCAGCCACATGACGTAAACGGTCGAAGTTCACGTTAGCACCGGAGTCAATCGCAACTAAATTTTCACCACGAATACCGCTGCGCTCAACATACTTTTTGATCCCGGCTACGGCTAAAGCGCCAGCGGGCTCAGTAATGGAGCGCGTGTCATCATAAATATCTTTCATCGCTGCACAGATTTCATCGGTGCTGACGGTAATCACTTCATCCACATGATCACGACAAATCTCAAAGGTGTATTGACCAATTTGCGTCACTGCTACGCCATCAGCAAACAAGCCAACCTGCTCTAACACCACACGCTCACCGGCCGCCATCGCTTGTTGCAAGCAATTGGAATCCACTGGCTCTACACCAATAATTTTCACTTCTGGGCGCACATACTTAATGTAGGCGGCAACACCTGCAATCATGCCACCACCGCCGCAGGGCACAAACACTGCATGCAACGGGCCTTGGTGCTGACGCAAAATTTCCATCGCTACCGTGCCTTGCCCAGCAATTACATCAGGGTCGTCATAAGGGTGGATATACACCAAACCCTTTTCTTCCACTAATTTCAATGAATGCGCTAAGGATTCAGGGAAGGCATCACCGTGTAAAACCACACGCGCACCGCGAGCACGGACGGCTTTCACTTTAATTTCTGGTGTGGTTTTAGGCATCACAATCGTAGCTTTAATACCTAGATACTTAGCTGCCAGCGCCACACCTTGCGCATGGTTACCCGCCGAAGCAGTCACTACGCCACAAGCGCGCTCTTCAGGGGTGAGCTGCACAATTTTGTTATAGGCACCACGAATTTTAAATGAGAAGACCGGCTGTAAATCTTCACGCTTGAGCAAAATAGTATTGCCTAAGCGCTCAGATAACTGCGGAGCCGCTTGCAGCGGAGTTTCTTGCGCCACGTCATAAACACGGGCGTTGAGGATTTTTTTCACATAATGTTCAAGCATGGCGAGTTCACTAAACTGTGCGACAAAGTCAAACAGTCTACTCCACCGATCACAACTCAACCACATGCATGCTGAGTAAGTGGCTATAATCAGCACATATTTACTTTTTATCGGAGCCGACCGTGAACCAAGACCAACTCAAGCAAGCTGTGGCCCAAGCCGCCATTGACTATATCCTGCCATATCTCGAGCCACGCAGCATTATTGGTGTAGGTACCGGCTCGACCGCCAACTTCTTTATTGATTTACTGGCACAGCATAAATACGACTTTGCCGGTGCCGTAGCCAGCTCCGAAGCCACGGCGGAGCGCTTAAAGCAGCATGGCATCAGTGTGCACGATCTGAATAACGTGCAAGAGTTAGAGTTTTATGTGGATGGTGCGGATGAGTGCAACAAGCATCTTGAGTTGATTAAAGGCGGTGGCGCAGCCTTAACCCGTGAAAAAATTGTCGCAGCAGTGGCAAAAACTTTTATCTGTATTGCCGATGATAGTAAAAAAGTCAGTATCTTGGGCGAGTTCCCATTGCCGGTTGAAGTGATTCCCATGGCACGCAGCTATGTGGCGCGTGAGCTACTGAAATTAGGCGGCGACCCGGTCTATCGCACCGGTGTGGTGACCGATAACGGTAATGTGATTTTAGATGTGCACAATATGCAAATCACTGACCCACGCGGCACAGAAGAAAAGATTAATAGCTTAGTGGGTGTGGTGTGCAACGGTTTGTTCGCTCAGCGTCCAGCCGATGTGTTGTTTTTAGGCGGTCGTAACGGCGTCGAAAAAATCGTACGTAACGCTTAAATACAATTATTTCATATTTCATCAGTGTGCAGCGGCGTATGACCCAACATCTTAACGATGATCACTGGAGTCATACGCCGCCAGGCTCAATCGCTCACCAGCGAGCTACCAGCAACTCAATGCAACACCTGTCTGTGCGATTAGCTCGCCCAAAACTTCAACAATGATTCAAACGACAGCACCACGCCAACAATGGTCACCACCACTGTTAATATGCCTAAAGCTAATAGCCAATTGGGATGGCGGTATTCAGTACCGACAATGCTTGGACGCTTCGCGGCAATCAGCATGCATGCCAAAGCGACAGGCAATACAAAAGCATTTAACGCACCCGCCAGTACCAAAATCTTAACCGGCTGCCCCAAGAAACAGTACACCGCGGTCGAGAAAGCAATAAACCCAACAACGATATATTTCTGCTGACGAGCAATCCAAGTGTGCCAAGAGCGAGTAAAACTGACACTGGTATAGGCGCAACCAATCACTGAAGAAATTGACGCCGCTAATAGCATTAAACCAAAGACTTTATAACCAATCACACCTAAAGAGCTTGAGAAAACTGCAGCAGCAGGGTTGCTTGGATCAAGCTTAATACCCTGACTCACCACTCCTAAGGTGGCCAGGAACAAACAAATCCGTACCACACCTGTGGTCAGAATACCGATCACCGCGGCCCGAGTTGCAGTACGCACATGAGCGATACCGGTAATCCCTGCATCCAGCAAGCGGTGACCTCCCGAAAACGAGATATAACCACCGACTGTACCTCCCACCAAAGTCACAATCGGCAAGAGCAATAGCAGCGGATCATCTGGTGAAACACTGCGCAGCAACGCCTCTTGCACCGGAGGACTAGACTGCAACATCACATAGCCAATCATCACCAGCATCATCAAGCCCAAAAACTGCACAACAAAATCCATAATGCGCATAGCATTGCGCAGCAGGAAAATACTGATAATAATCAAACCCGCAATAAACGATCCTAAAATAATCGGCACGCCAAAAATCACATTCAGAGCTAAACCTGCCCCGCCAATATTACCAATATTGAAAGCTAAACCACCTAGCACAATTAGGACCGAGATCAGATGCCCAGCACCTGGAAACACGCGGTTAGCCACCTCTTGACCACGTAAGTTCGATACCGAAATCACTCGCCAAATATTCAACTGAGCCGCCACATCAATAATCAATGACAGCAAAATTGCAAAGGCAAAGCTGGCTAAGTACTTTTCCGTAAAAAGCGATGTTTGCGTTAAAAACGCTGGACCAACCGATGAAGTTGCCATCATAAAAATAGCACCCCAAACGGCAATTTTCTGCGCCTTATTAGGGGTTGCGTTAGTATTGTGAGTTGCAGTCATAGACAGATATCCTTGTTGGCAGCAAAACGGCACACCACAGGGTATGCCGTGCTAAAAGTTGGCTTAATCAGCCCATTGGTTCAGTAAACGACGATGCTGTCGTTGTGCTTGTTCTAAGCAAATAGGCCGTAAACGCAATTGACTGCCAGGCATCAGTTGCGCCAACTGTGCCACCGCATAAGGTGTCAATGCTCCCAAGCGCGGATAACCGCCAATGGTTTGCCGGTCATTGAGCAACACAATAGGTTGTCCATCCGGAGGCACCTGCACCGCGCCAAGCGGAATGCCTTCAGACACCAGATTGCTGATGCTGCACTGCAATTTCGGGCCTGTTAGGCGCACACCCATACGATCTGCGCGCTGATCCACCTGCCACGTTTGGTTAAAGGCTTGAAATAAGCTGAATCCGGAAAACTGACTGCATTGTGCACCCAAGATCAGATCCAGCTGCGGCTCACTGGTGTAGCTTGCCCGTGCGGCATCGGGTAATTGACGACACTGTGCTGGCTGTTCACCGCTCCACATTAGTAGCTGATCCTGACTTAAAATCTGCCCATCACCCGCTAAACCACCTAACTGCTCACGACTGACAGTAGCGCAACTTCCCATCAGCAGCGGTGCACAAAAACCTGCAGGAGCGGCAAGATAAGCGCGTACACCTTGACGCGGCTGGTTAAAACTTAAGCATTGGCCACGCTGCATGCTAAATACGTGCCCAGGAGCTAAGGCTTGTTGATCCAAGTGCGCATCTAAGTCAGCACCACACAGGGCTAAGGTCACTGGATGCAGTGCCTGCAGTTGTAAGCCACCAAAAGTCACTTCCAGTACTGGCGCGGAACTGGGATTACCCAGTAACCAATTCGCCCATGTCATCGCCACCCAATCTGCGCCGCCACCTTGAGTCACCCCTAAATGACGGACATGAAAGCGGCCCTGATCTTGAATACTGGCTAAAGGGCCACTGCGTATAACCTTAAGTGCTTTCATGGGCGCTCCACAAAGGGTTGATCATCACCACCGAGGCGAACAAACTCATCGCGCTCCACTGGACAAAAGCGCACTCGGTCACCCGGTTGCAGCAAACTACAGCCAGCGCTGGAGTCAAATAACGCTAAGGGCATACGTCCTAAAAGATTCCATCCGCCAGGGGAGCGCAGTGGATAGACGGCGGTTTGTCGCTCAGCAATGCCTAAACTGGTTGCTGGCACCTGTTGCCTTGGTGTCGCTAGACGTGGGCTGGCCAAAGCTTCAGCAACCAAACCCATAAAAGCAAAACCAGGCGCAAAACCTAACGCAAAAACTTGATATTCATGCTCGCTGTGCAGCTTAATTACTTCAGCAACTGAGTGACCGCGGGCTTGCGCTAATGCCTGTAAATCAGGCCCCACACTGGTGTCATACCACACCGGCAACTGATGCTCGCGTCCCTGCTGGCCGGATGCAGGCTCTAATTGCTGCAGTGCTTGAGCAATTAAAATACGCGCCTGCTGATCGGTTAATTGGCGCACATCATAATGCACTAACAGCGTGGTATAAGACGGCACTAGATCTATCAACTGCGCACCGAAGACAGCTCTGAGACGCTGATCAGCCGCTAAAATCCAACGCATATTATCTTCCTCGATGCGCTGAAATAGACGCAGCATCAAGCAATCGACGGCTACAATTTCGAGTTGGTAATTCATGCGCTTAATGCTTGACGAATGCGCTGCACTGCGGCAATCGAACTGGCGTTATCACCATGTACACATAAGGTATCAGCTTGCAGTTGCAACGCACTACCGTCACTTGCCACTAAAGCCTGGCCTTGAGTCAGACGCAGCGCTTGGGCGCAGATCACCTCAGCATCATGATGCACGGCATGGGGTAAATGACGCGCCAGTAGACGGCCTTCTGGGTCATAACTGCGATCGGCAAACACCTCAAAATACAACTCAACACCAACCTGCGCTGCTAATTCAGTTGCCGGTTGATTGTCTTTCACTGACATCAACATTAAGGGTAGTTGCGGGTTATAACTGTGGACGGCTTCCAATACAGCACGCAATAAAGCCGGCTGACGCATCATGTCGTTGTACATCGCACCGTGCGGTTTCACATAACTTAAGGCACTGCCTTGCGCACGACAGATGCCATCTAACGCACCGATTTGATAGAGCAGCATCGCCTTAATTTCTTCATTCGAGCAACTCATAGAACGGCGACCAAAACCAACGAGATCGGGATAACCAGGGTGCGCACCAATTCGCACGTTGTGTTCCAGCGCCAAAGCGACTGTACGCTGCATCGTCACCGGATCTGAGGCATGAAAGCCGCAAGCGATATTAGCGCAATCAATATAGGGCATCACTTGCTCATCCAGCCCCATTGTCCAAGCGCCAAAGCTTTCACCGATATCACAGTTCAACAGAATGCGTGCCATAGGAAACCCCATCAAAATAAATTATTTCGATGGGTAACTTAGCCTAACATTAACAAAACATCAGTATTTTATTGATAAATTACTACCATAGTGTAATACGCCAGAGTCGTAAGCCCTGTGCTATGGTCAACTCTTAATGCTTATAAAATAGGATCGACTGATGGATCAACAGCAAGAAAAATCACGTCAGCATATTGTGTCTTCTGCGCACTTGGCTGAGCAATCGCAGGAGTTGTCTGAGTTAGAATACGGTTTAGTATTGGCCGGAAATGCTTTTCAACGCTGGATGGAGCGTTGCATGCAGGCCGCAGGCGAGCGTGAACTCAAGCATATGGATGTTCAGGTACTGCATAGCGTCACCAGCCGTAATCGACCTAAACGCTTAGGAGATATTTGTTTATTACTCAATATCGAAGACAGCTACACCGTCACTTACGCGCTGAAAAAACTGAGCAAGTTAGGTTTAGTGGTCAGCGAAAAGCAAGGTAAGGAAGTGTTTTATAGCTCAAGCGCAGAAGGCAAAAGCTTGTGTGCCACCTACGCACAAATTCGCCAGCAATGCCTGATTGAGTCCTTTCAAAATATCAATTGTGATCCCGAGCAACTGCACCGTGTTGCTAGCTTACTGCGCACATTGTCTGGCGTGTATGACCAAGCGGCGCGCGCAGCAACATCGCTGTAAGTGTTATGGCTGCTGCGTTTTTTTCTTAAACACATAAAACAAGTTGGGTTCACTGACGATATAAATCGTGCCCTGCACATCCATCGCCACACCTTCTGCTTGTTTAATGCTACGTGTTAAGCCATTCAAGCCCATCGCCAAACTGATAAAGCTGACGGGATTACCCTTCTCATCGAGCTCCAACAGCATGCGCGACTCATCGGATAACACCAGCAAATGTCCAGTACGCTGATCAATGGCTAAGGAAGAAAAGTCACGCATAAAAATCTGCTTCGATGGCAACTCTTCTAAGACGCTAACAACAGGTGCTAAGTCGTCTGCCAATTCAGGAAAAGGTAAGCTAAACAGTCCAAACGGGCTGCGTTCTTTGGCTAATAACATGCGTTGATTGCGTGCATCCCAAGCAATGCCTTCAGCGCCCTTATTGCCACCGGACATTGCCGCCAAACTGATCGAAGGCAGCGCTGCTCCATCAATAAACTCAGCATCCAGCGGCAAGTAAAATGCTGTCAATGTTGCTGCGCGCTCATCAATAATGGCAATGCGGCCGTCACTCAACACTTCCACACCTTCAGGATCAGAAAAACCACGCAACTCAACCACCCGCAGCACTTCACCCTCTAAGGACAACTCCACAAGTTTCGGTATTCTGCCTGTTACAGTAAATAGCGTATTACTCAGCGGACTCCAGCTCAGCCCTGAGGTTTCAGATTTTTCCAGTCCAGCCAAAGGCTTAGCCTGAATCACTGCGCGGTAGCCAGGCAGCCAAATACTATCGGCTTGCTGCTGTGTGCTGGTTTTATGCTCTTGCCATAAAAACAGTAAGCGGTCATCCCAATGAAAAAAGTGCATCAGCCAAACAACCAAAGCGGTACAGGCAGCCAGCAGCCACAATTTTGAACGCGATTTAAAGACTTTAAGCATGCCAACGACCTTATAAATTATTAATCAAAGCATGTGGTTGCGCCTATAGCACTCAACCCGCTGCCCCAGCTAGTGATAAGGCGCCATATCCTACTGCGAAAAGCAGACCAGCGCCTCAGACAATCGTTATACTCTGTGCATTGTTTATTTGGAGAATTCCATGTCACTGCCTTCTTTACGCTTAAAATCCAACGCTGATCGTCGTTTACGTAGCGGCCATCTATGGGTTTATAGCAATGAAATCGATACCAAACTCTCACCACTGAATGCTTTTAAAGTCGGTGACCAGGCTATTGTTGAAAATGCTTCAGGCAAGCAACTGGGGATTGTAGTGATGAGCCCGCAAACTCTGGTTTGTGCGCGTTTAGTTTCACGTGATGTCGAGCATCGCCTGGATAAATCCCTGCTCGTGCATCGTCTCAATATTGCTCTATCGCTGCGCGAGCGCCTATTTAGTGCGCCGTTTTATCGCTTAGTTCACGCTGAAGGCGATTTATTACCCGGTTTAGAAATCGATCGCTTTGGCGATATTGTCGTTGTGCAAATCACCGCGGCCTGCATGGAACCACATAAAGAGATTATTCTCGAAGCCCTATTGCAAGTGTGCAAACCCACTGGCGTACTCTGGCGCAATGATGCTAATACCCGCGATGCTGAAGGTTTAGAGCGTTACTTAGAAGTGGCCTTTGGTGAAGTACCTGAGTGGGTACAGTTGCTGGAAAACGATCTGGTCTATAACGCACCACTCATGCAGAAAAAAATGCTGGGTTGGAATTACGACCAGCGTTTTAATCGTTTGCAAGCAGCCGTCTATTGCACGGATAAGCGTGTGTTGTCGGTGTACAGCGATGTCGGTAGCTGGGCCATTCCTGCAGCACTGGCCGGTGCCAGCGAAGTGCTGTGTGCTGATGCTTCTGCACAAGCGTTAGATGCTTTAGAAACAAATGCCGAACTCAATGATATCGGTGAAACGCTGCTGTGCGCCGAAGGTGATGTGCTGGAAACCTTGCAAGTACTGAAAAGCGATGAAGAACGCTTTGATGTGATCATTGTTGATCCACCGGCCTTTATTAAGCGCAAAAAAGATCAAAAAACCGGTGAAGCCGGCTACCGTAAATTGTATGAGCATTGCATCCGCTTACTCAGCCGTGATGGTATTTTAATCTGCTCATCGCGCTCGCCGTTTTTCAGCGAAGAGAGCATGCACAGCACTTTATTAGCCAGCGCGCGCCACTTGGATCGTAATATTCAGATTCTTGAGCAAAGCGGGCAAAGTGCGGATCACCCGATGCACCCAGCGATTCCAGAAACCCGTCATCTGAAATACACCGTGTGCCGTATCTTGCCTAATAGCTAAGCCTGCGCTTAACTAGAGCAAACAGCGCTGCCCTTTGCCCACCTGCACAGGGCAGCGTAGAATGAAATGATTCTCGTCACTACCCTCGGCGAGCCTAAGTATGCTTTGCCGATCGCAGGGTCACCCCCGCTGCAACAGTTGCAGATGCACTTATCGCCCTTATCTTATTTTTGCAGGAAGTTCTGATGCCTGATTATCGTTCGAAAACCTCCACCTTCGGCCGCAATATGGCGGGTGCCCGTGCCCTGTGGCGCGCAACCGGTATGACCGACGCGGATTTTCATAAGCCAATTATTGCCATTGCCAACTCCTTTACCCAGTTTGTGCCGGGTCACGTACACCTCAAAGATATGGGCCAATTAGTGGCGCGTGAAATTGAGCGTGCCGGTGGTGTGGCTAAAGAATTTAATACCATTGCCGTGGATGACGGTATCGCCATGGGTCACGACGGTATGCTGTATTCGCTACCCAGCCGTGAAATCATTGCTGACTCTGTGGAATATATGGCCAACGCCCACTGCGCTGATGCGTTGGTGTGTATTTCCAACTGCGATAAAATCACCCCGGGCATGTTGATGGCCGCTTTGCGCCTGAATATTCCAGTGATTTTTGTCTCAGGCGGCCCAATGGAAGCCGGTAAAACTAAGCTGGCCAGCCACGGTCTCGACCTCGTCGATGCCATGGTGATTGCGGCGGATGACAGCGCTTCTGACGAAAAAGTAGCTGAATACGAGCGCAGTGCGTGCCCAACCTGTGGCTCATGCTCAGGTATGTTTACCGCCAACTCCATGAACTGCTTGGTTGAAGCACTAGGTTTAGGCTTACCGGGTAACGGTACCGTACTAGCCACCCACGCTGACCGTGAAGAGTTGTTCCTAGAAGCGGGTCGCACCATTGTTGATCTGTGCCGTCGCTACTACAAAGAAAACGACGAATCGGCACTGCCACGCAATATTGCCAACTTCAAAGCCTTTGAAAATGCGATGAGTCTGGATATTGCTATGGGTGGCTCAAGTAACACCATTTTGCACTTGTTAGCCGCGGCGCAAGAAGCGGAAATGGACTTTGATTTGCTGGATATCGACCGTTTATCACGCAAAGT
>JAAZCO010000416.1 GCA_012513235.1 Gammaproteobacteria bacterium | reverse complement strand
TATATTTTCCATGCCGCTGCGTTAAAGCAAGTGCCATCCTGTGAGTTTCACCCAATGGAAGCGGTGAAAACCAACGTGCTCGGCACTGAAAACGTGCTTGAGGCGGCGATCCAGAACGAAGTCAAGCGTGTGGTGTGCTTGAGTACTGATAAGGCCGTTTACCCTATTAATGCGATGGGTATTTCTAAAGCCATGATGGAAAAAGTCATGGTGGCCAAGTCGCGCAATGTTGATGAAACCAAAACCGTTATTTGCGGCACGCGCTACGGCAACGTGATGGCCTCACGCGGCTCGGTAATTCCGTTGTTTGTTGAGCAAATCCGTGCGGGTCAGGCGCTGACTATTACTGATCCTAATATGACACGCTTTATGATGACCTTGGCTGATGCGGTTGATTTGGTGTTGTATGCCTTTGAGCATGGCAACAACGGCGATATGTTCGTACAGAAAGCACCCGCCGCAACGGTTGAAACCTTAGCCCGCGCGTTAACTGAGATTGTTGGTAAGCCCGAGCATCCGATTAACATTATCGGTACGCGTCATGGTGAAAAACTCTATGAAGCTTTATTAAGTCGTGAAGAAATGCTCTGTGCGGAAGATATGGGTGAGTACTACCGTGTGCCGCCAGATTTGCGTGATTTAAACTACGCAAAATATGTAGACGAAGGGCAAAAAGATTTGTCTAAGGTGGAAGATTACAACTCGCACAATACTGAACGCTTAGATGTAGCGGGCATGCAAAAGCTGTTAATGAAACTCACCTTTATGCCTGCTATCCAGCGTGGCGAAAATATTGCAGCTGAGGAGTAAAGCATGCGGGTTTTAATTACGGGTGCGAATGGTTTTGTCGGTAAAAACCTACAGTTGCATTTAGCCGAGCGCAGCGATGTAGAAGTGTTGTGCTTTACGCGTGAGCATACCCAGGCTGACTTGCAGCAGTTAGTGGTTGAGGCTGATCTGGTGTTTCATTTGGCCGGTGTCAATCGTCCACAAGACCCAGCAGAATTTCAGCAGGGTAATGCCGATTTAACGCAAAGCTTGTGCGAAGCATTACAGGCATCAGGCAAAGCGATTCCTGTGGTGTACAGCTCGTCGATTCAAGCCGAGGCAGATAACCCTTACGGTGCGAGTAAGCGTGGCGCAGAAGATGCGTTGTTAGCTTTTGCTAAAAGCACGGGTGCGCCAGTCTTTATTTACCGTTTACCCAATGTGTTTGGTAAGTGGGCACGTCCTAATTACAACTCTGCTGTGGCAACCTTCTGTCATAATATTTCTCAAGGCTTACCGATTCAGGTCAATGACCGAAGTGCCCAAGTCAACTTGGTGTATATCGATGATGTTGTGGAGTCGTTCTTAGCGGTACTGGATGGCACTTTAACGCAGTCGGGTTTTGTTGAGGTTAAGCAGCAGTACCAGGTTACTGTGGGCGAGCTTGCAGAGCAGATTCAAGCCTTTAAAGACAGTCGCGATAACTTGATTACTGAGAATGTCGGTACAGGGTTAGTGCGTGCGCTGTATTCCACCTATGTCAGTTACTTAAAGCCAGAGCAGTTCAGCTATCAAGTGCCGCAGCACGGTGATGAGCGTGGTGTGTTTGTTGAAATGCTCAAAACCAAGGATGCAGGGCAGTTTTCGTTTTTTACTGCGCACCCAGGTATCACCCGTGGTGGGCATTACCATCACTCCAAAACAGAAAAGTTTTTAGTGATTAAAGGTAAAGCGTGCTTCCGTTTCCGTCACATGATGACCGGCGAATTTTATGAATTGTATACCAGTGGTAAGCAGTCTGAAATTGTCGAAACCGTCACCGGTTGGACTCACGATATTACCAACGTGGGTGATGATGAAATGGTGGTGATGCTGTGGGCGAATGAGATTTTTGACCGTGAAAAGCCGGATACCTATGCTAAGCCTGTTGGTATTGCGCCTTAACCTCAGCCCCTAATCTGTGAGTGTGTTATGAGTATTAAAAAGTTAAAAGTTGTCACTGTTGTTGGTACGCGCCCTGAGATTATTCGTTTATCGCGCGTGATGGCGAAGATGGATGAGCATTGCGAGCATATTTTGGTGCATACCGGCCAAAACTACGATTATGAGTTAAACCAAATCTTTTTTGAGGATTTAGGTATTCGCAAACCTGACCATTTTTTAAATGCAGCAGGGCAGAGCGGTGCGGAAACCATTGGTAATGTAATTATTGCTGTGGATAAAGTGCTGGCCGAGGTGCAACCAGAAGCGTTACTGGTGCTGGGTGATACAAACAGTTGCATGGCCGTGATTCCAGCCAAGCGTCGTAAGATCCCAACCTTCCATATGGAAGCAGGTAACCGTTGCTTTGATATGCGCGTACCAGAAGAGATTAACCGCCGTATTGTTGACCACACTGCTGATATCAACCTGACCTACAGCACCATTGCGCGTGATTACTTGCTGCGTGAAGGTTTATCGCCCGACATGGTGATCAAAACTGGCAGCCCGATGTTTGAAGTGCTGAATTACTACCGTGAAGGTATTGAGCAGTCTGACGTCTTACAGCGTTTAGGTTTGCAAGAAGGTCAGTTCTTTATTGTCAGTGCGCACCGTGAAGAGAATATCGACTCAGATAAAAACTTCCTCAAGCTGGTTGATGTGCTCAATACTGTGGCTGCGCATTATGATTACCCGGTGATTGTCTCGACTCATCCACGTACACAAAAACGTGTCGATGCCATGGGTATTGAGTTTCATGCCAATGTGCGTCTACTCAAGCCTATGGGTTTTAAAGACTACAACAAGCTGCAGTTATCCGCTAAAGCATCACTGTCAGATAGCGGCACCATCAATGAAGAGTCATCCATTCTGAACTTCCCAGCTCTGAACCTGCGTGAAGCACATGAGCGTCCAGAAGGAATGGAAGAAGCAGCGGTGATGATGGTTGGCCTCGAAGCTGATAGCGTGATGCGGGCTTTGCAAGTGCTTGAAAGTCAGTTGCAGGGTACAGAGCGTACGCTGCGCTTAGTCGCAGATTACAGCATGCCGAATGTGTCCGATAAGGTTGTGCGCATTGTGCATAGCTATCGTGACTATGTGATGCGTAATGTGTGGAAGCAGTATTGATCAGGTCTTTTTATGAGCAAAATAATTGTAGTTTCAGAGTTCGTTTCAGCCAAAGATAACTCTACAGGATATTTTTGGTCGAGCTTGATAGGTAAAGCAGCTAATGAGTTTTCTGGAACTACAGTTATATCACCTGGTTCGTTGGATCATGTTGAGAATATAAATTTCGTTAAAATAAACTCTATAAAATATAATAAGAATAGTTTTTTTAGTCGACTTTTCTTTCAGATTTTTCAATCACTTCAGTTTTCTTTAAAAATACTGCGGTTAGCACGAAAAAAAGACACATTGGTTGTTGGCACTAACCCTTCTATTTTGATGTTTTTTTTACCAGTTTTAAAAAAGATATTAGGTTTTAATTGGGTGCTATTGGTGCACGATGTTATTCCTGAAAATCTAGTTCCTGCTGGTGTTCTTAAAAAAGAAAGCTTGCCTTTTAAATTGTTAAGCAAGTATTTTTCTTTTGTATATTCTTCTCCAGATAAACTTATTGTCATTGGTCGCGATATGAAAGACTTGGTCATTGAAAAGTCCCATATAGACGCGAGTAAGGTGGAGGTTATACAAAACTGGGTTGACCATGATGATATTGAGACGGTTTCTAAAGAAAATAACTCTGTATATCAACAGTTGAAAATATCTGAAAGTGATTTTGTTTTTACATTTTTTGGAAATTTAGGTCGTGTACAGGGTATCGCAAATATTTTAGAAGCTTCAAAATATATCACCAATGACAAAATCAAAATTCTATTTATTGGTGATGGCTATTATAAAGAAAAACTTGTTGAGTTTATAAAGAATAGCCCTGAAAAAAATGTGCTGTATTATGGTGCAATTGCTCAAGAGCAAAAAAATGAAGGGCTTTCTGCTTGCGATGTTGCCTTAGTAACCTTAGCTGATGGAATGTTAGGTTTAGGCGTACCGAGTAAGGCTTACTTCAGTATGGCTGCAAATAAGCCAATTCTTTCTGTTATGGATACACATGCTGAAGTGTCTATTATGGTTGCAGAACATGATATTGGTTGGGTATGTCAGCCTAGTAAGCCTGAAGAACTCGCTAAGTTATTCGATAAAATTTATTTAGAGTGGGCTGAGAGTCATGTCTCTAGTCCTAGAAAAGTTCTAATTGACTTGTATTCTGAAGAAATTGCTTTAAATAAGTTTATAAAGTGTATTAAAACTGTCCACGGAAATGGATGACGGATTAGTATTGATGAAGAAAATACTTTTAACAGGTGCTACGGGCTTCGTTGGCAGTGCTTTGCAACAACGTATTGTGACGGATCAGCATTGTGATTTAACTATTGCTGTGCGCCGATTATTGGCTGTGCCAGATACAATACGTGCTGTGCAGGTTGCTGACTTAACTGCAGAGACTGATTGGAGTGATGCACTGCAGGGCATTGATGTAGTTATTCATGCTGCTGCTCGTGCTCATGTGCTTGTTGAAAATGTTGTTGATCCGCTTATTGAGTTTCGTAAAACGAATGTTGAAGGTGCATTAACACTCGCTCACCAAGCACTTACAGCTGGTGTAAAGCGTTTTGTATTTATCAGTTCGATTGGTGTGAATGGAGCGGGCACAGAATTACAGCCTTTTACTGAGCTTGATGCATCTGCGCCACATGCACCTTATGCGGTATCAAAGCTTGAAGCAGAAGTTGCTTTGAAAGAGTTATGTGCAGGCACGACGATGGAGCTTGTTATTGTTCGCCCATCGCTGGTTTATGCAGCACATGCGCCAGGTAACTTTGCGCGTTTATTAAAGTTAGTCTCTTCAGGTGTGCCGTTACCCTTTGCTTTAGTAAAAAATCAGCGCAGCATGGTGGCTTTAGATAACTTGGTTGATTTTATTTTGTGTTGCACTACACATCCTAAGGCCGCTCATCAGACGTTTTTAATTGCTGATCAAGAATCTATAAGCACACCTCAGATGCTGCGTTGCTTATCGCAAGGGATGGGTAAGCGAATATTGCTATTACCTGTGCCGGTGAGTTTGATGCGTTTTGCTGCAAAGTTGGTAGGGCGTGAGGCTTTGTTTAATCAGTTATGTGGTTCGTTGGAAGTGGATTCATCTAAAGCGCGTAATCTACTGGGCTGGACGCCGCCTGTGACAGTTGAAGATGCAATGCGTAAAACAGCGCAGGCGTATTTGAAAAAGTAGGGTGAGCTGATGTCGAATACATTATTGATTTTAGGTGCCGGTGGGCACGGTAAGGCGGTGGCTGAATCTGCACTGTTATCCGGCCTATGGCAGCGTGTGCTGTTTGTGGATGATCGTTGGCCTGAGTTGCAAGAATCCTTTGGTTTGCCAGTGGTGAGTGATGTTGCAGGTTTAGCTGGTATTGCTGCTAATGCGCAGGGTGCGATTGCGGCGGTGGGTAATAATCAAGTGCGTGAGCAGTGGTGTGCGGCGATTGAGCAGGCAGGGATTGAATTGGTGTCTGTGGTGCATCCGCGTGCTTATGTCAGTCGTTCTGTTGCTTTAGGTGCGGGTACGGCGGTGATGGCCTTGGCTGTTGTCGGTGTTGATGCTCAAGTGGGCCGCGCGGCGATTATTAATGCCAATGCCACACTGGATCATGATGCTGTGTTAGGTGATTTTGGTCATCTAGGTGTAGGTGTGCAGATTGCGGGTGGCGTGCGCGTCGGTGCGCGGGCTTGGCTGCAGGCGGGTTGCAGTGCGGGTTATCATGTTGTGGTGCCTGAAGACGAAAATATACCAGCGGGTACGGTGTTGCGTGTTTAAATTTAAAGTGATTTTTATCAAGGATTTCCAATGAGTAACGGGCTGATTATTGCCGGTGTATTTATCGCTGCATTTGTATTAACTTGGGTTTTGCGCCGTTATGCGTTGGCCAGTAGTTTGATGGATATCCCCAATGAGCGCAGTTCGCACTCAGTACCCACGCCGCGCGGTGGTGGGGTGGCGATTGTTTTAAGTTTTCTGGCTGTATTGCCGATTTTGGGTGTGTTGCAGTGGCTGCCTTGGCCCTTTGTGATTAGCATTGTTGGTGCCGGGGCTGGTGTTGCGGTACTCGGGTTTTTAGATGATCACGGGCATATTGCCGCGCGTTGGCGTTTACTCGGTCACTTCTCATCAGCCGCTTGGGCTTTGTATTGGCTGGGTGGTTTGCCGCCGTTGCTGGTGTTTGGTGTGTCTTTTGATTTAGGTGTGGTGGGCCATGTGTTGGCTGCCGTCTATATCGTCTGGTTGCTGAATCTGTATAATTTTATGGATGGCATTGATGGCATTGCCAGTATTGAGGCGATCTGTGTCTGCGCTGGTGGTGCTATTTTGTATGCGCTATTGGGTCAGCCAAGTTTAGCTTTAGTGCCTGTTTTGTTGGCCGCAGCGGTGGCTGGGTTTTTATGTTGGAATTTCCCACCTGCGCGCATTTTTATGGGTGATGCGGGCAGTGGTTTTTTAGGTTTGATTTTGGCAGTGTTATCGCTGCAGGCGGCTTGGTTTAGTGCTGAGTTGTTGTGGAGTTGGGTGATTTTATTAGGTGTGTTTGTGGTGGATGCGACCTTTACTTTGCTGCGCCGTTTGTTGCGTGGCGATAAGGTGTATGAGGCGCATCGCAGTCATGCGTATCAGTATGCTTCACGTCAGTTTGGCGCACATCGTCCGGTGACTTTGGCGGTGTTAGCGCTAAATCTACTGTGGTTGCTGCCCATAGCATTCGCTGTTGGCCTAAGTTATATCGATGGTTTGGCCGGTGTCGTGATCGCCTATGCGCCTTTGATTATACTGGCAGTAAAATTTAAAGCGGGTGAGCTGGAAAAAGCAGTGCTTTAAGCTGATTAAGTTGATGATGTTGATGTTGCTATCAGCTCCACATGATCTACAAGGACAAAGATAATGTTTAGAGACTGGCTATTAGCCTTGCCGCGTCGCTATAAGCGTTTAGTGCAAGTGTTCACCGATATTTTGTTGGTGTGGTTTTCGTTGTGGATGGCGTTTGTGGTGCGCTTAGGTATGGATGATGCGGTGCATCCTTTGGGTGAGCACCGTTGGTTGTTTATTATCGCACCGATTATTGCTGTGCCGCTGTTTGTTAAGTTTGGCATGTACCGTGCGGTAATGCGCTATGTCGGCAAAGAAGTGCTGGTGGCGATTGCTAAAGCGGTGACGATTTCAGCGTTGGTGTTTGCCTTGGCGGTATATTGGTTTCAAGAGGGCAGCGCGTTGGTGCCGCGTTCTTTGGTGATCAATTACTGGTGGGTGAGCATTTTGACCATCGGTGGTCTGCGCCTACTGATGCGTCAATATTTCTTGGGTGATTGGCTGGAAGCCGTGCCGCATATCCCTTTTATGAAACAGCACGATGATCATTTACCGCGCGTGGCGGTTTATGGTGCGGGCTCGGCGGGTAATCAATTAGTCGCCGCGCTGCGTATGGGTAAAAGCATGCGTCCGGTGGCCTTTATTGATGATGATGATGCCATTGCAACTCGCACTATTGCGGGGTTAAAAGTCTATAAACCCAAGCATATTGAAAAAATGATGCAGCTGACCGGTGCCACGCAAGTGCTACTGGCGATGCCGTCTGCGCCGCGTGCACGTCGGCGTGAAGTGTTGGCTGAGCTTGAGCCGTTTGCTTTACATGTGCGCAGTATTCCAGGCTTTATGGATTTGGCCAGCGGTCGCGTTAAGGTTCAGGATTTGCAAGAAGTGGACATTGCAGACCTCTTAGGTCGTGATGCCGTTGCGCCGCAGCTTGAGTTGTTTGAGCGCTGCATTAAAGATCAAGTGGTGATGGTGACCGGTGCCGGTGGTTCGATTGGTTCGGAGTTGTGTCGGCAGATTTTAGCCAGCGGCGCGACCACGTTGATTTTGTTTGAGCACAGTGAGTTTAATCTTTATAGCATTCACAAAGAGTTGGAGGCCCGCCTCTGTACAGAAGCTTTAAGTGTGCGGGTGATTCCAATCTTAGGCTCGATCCGTAACCTGCAGCGTCTGCGCGAAGTGATGGATACTTGGAAAGTCGATACTGTCTATCACGCGGCGGCCTATAAGCATGTGCCTATGGTGGAGCACAATACCGCAGAAGGTATTCTTAATAACGTGATTGGTACGCTCAATACCGCACAAGCGGCGATTGCGGCGGGTGTTGAGCACTTTGTGCTGATCTCCACCGACAAAGCGGTGCGCCCAACCAATGTGATGGGCAGTACCAAGCGCTTAGCAGAGATGGTGTTGCAGGCGTTGAGTAAAGAGTTGTCGTGCCGTTTGTTCAGTGATGCGACGGATCAGCAGAGCTATGTGAATCACACGCGTTTCACCATGGTGCGCTTTGGCAATGTGCTGGGCTCGTCGGGCTCAGTGATTCCGTTATTTCGTGAGCAAATCAAACGTGGCGGCCCAGTCACGGTCACGCATCCGAAAATGACCCGCTACTTTATGACCATTCCCGAAGCCTCGCAGTTAGTCATTCAGGCCGGCTCCATGGGGCAGGGTGGTGATGTGTTTGTCTTGGATATGGGCGAGCCGGTGAAGATTGTTGAGCTGGCGGAGAAGATGATTAATCTCACCGGCTTAACCGTGCGCAGTGAAGCCAATCCCAGTGGTGAGATTGCCGTTGAGTTCAGTGGTTTGCGTCCCGGTGAGAAGCTCTATGAAGAGTTATTGATCGGCGATAACGTCTCACCGACTGAACACAGCATGATCATGCGCGCCGATGAAGATTTCCTGCCGTGGGTTGAGCTGGAAGTGGTCTTGCAAAATCTCATGACCGCCGCCAAAAGCGGCGACTGTGAACACATCCGCCAGATTTTGCGCAAGACTGTGGATGGTTATGTACCCCAAGGCGAGCTCGTAGATTGGGTGTATCACCAGAAGAAGCTGGCAGTTCCGGAGTAAATACTCACACGCCTCTGCCATCCTAACTGTTGGTTATAAACCTATACGCCAACAGCGAGAGAGAAGCAGAGGCTGTGGTGCGCATTACTAGAGCGCGCTTGTACTAGGCACTTTGCATTATTCATTACTCTTAAAATGGTTTTTAGGCGTAAGCATCTGCTAAACTAGCTGCCTTTTGATTCTACGTAGCCTTATACACTTAGTGTGGCCTAGCACACATGTGTTACATGGATTGTGATTGCCCGATGGAATAACTATGTCAGCCCAGCCTTCCGTACTCACACGCACGCTTGTCGCTTTCACTCTTATTGTTTTAATTGCTTTGCCAGTTCCCGTCGGTAGTAATCGTACTTGGGCCCACGTAAAGGATTCCCGCGCCACATATCTCAATGCAAACCATAGGGCGGACAGTTTGTGTTCGCCAAACTATTAAAACTACGTCAGTTAAGGATTAGAGATCTCAATGAGTAACACACCTCAACCCACTCAACACTCATATGATTCAGATGAAATCGACCTATTTGAGTTAGCACACACTCTGTGGCAAGAAAAAATTCTAATTATTATGGTCACTGCCGTTATTACTGTCTTAACAGTGGTTTATGCATTAACTGTTACGCCTATCTATGAAGTGAAAAGTATTATTAAGCCAGCCGCAACTAAAGATCTTCATGAGCTGAATGGTTTGGATATTTACAGTTTGAGTCCTGAGGAGGCGCTGACCCAAGTAGGAGCTAGCTTAGAGTCATATGAAACACGTTTCGAATATTTTAAAGAAAATCAAAATTTATTTGAACCATTAGTTTCAGAAAATAAAAGTCTCCAGCAATCGTTTCAGATAATAAATGATAAGAATATTAAAGTGTTTAAACCAGATCCTAAAAGTAATAATTTTTCGAACTATGTTGGTATTCAAATAGAGTATCCAAAGGGTATTGATGGTGCTGCTATTGCTAATGGTTTTATTAAACACGCAATTGAATTAGAGAAACAACGCATTGCAAGCAGCTTGGAGGTTGTTATTGATAACCAATTAGCCACTCTAGTCCGTAAAATTAGCACCGCTCGGGCAGGCTATGTAGCAAGTAAAGAGGCGAAGATTGCACAGCTCAAAGAAAATGACACTCTTAAAAAAGCAAAACTGAATGATGAGCTCGCGGCGTTACGTGAAACACTTAAAGAGCGTAGGCAAAACCGTATTGCAGAATTAGATGAAGCTATATCAATTGCAAAGTCGCTGGGCATTAAAAAACCAACCACACCTTCACTTATGGCTAATGAAGTACGCAGTTCAAGCAATGTAGTGCGCACTGAAGTTAACAGTAATAAAAATCCACTCTATTTTATGGGTACTGATGCGCTTACTGCTCAGCGTGATGCCTTATTAGCACGAGAGAGTGATGACTTTACCAGTGGTCGTATTGTTGATATTAAAGCTGAACTTAAGTTGCTTGAAAATAACCGACAGATTGAAGTGCTTGAAACACGTGAAAATGAAGACTTGTTTCTTGCTGAGCTTGCAGAAAACCGCAAAGAAATTTCACGATTAAAAAATCTAAAAATTGATATGGATAAGTTGCGTTTAGTACGAATCGACCAAACTGCTGTTGAAGCAACTAGCCCAATCAAACCCAAAAAATTATTGATCGTTGCTCTTGGAGTTGTTATCGGTGGCATGCTTGGCGTTTTTGCTGCCTTGATTCGCGGTATGATTCGTAAGCGTAAAGCGCAAGATTTGTAGGAACTGACCGCGCTTGCAGCCATTTTAGTATGGAACTTGTCGTTTTCGATTTTCTGATCAGCAGATGCTGTAGCGCTTTTAATTAGAGTTCTGCTTATCGTTTCAGCTTCCCTTTCTGCGTGGGCAGGTATTTGAAAAACGACCGCCACTCAAATCTTAAACTTGAGTGGCGGTCGATGGAGTACCTGCGGTAGTTCTCGCTTGCTACGTTATTACCGCTGCCACTGCTGCTTGGAATGCTGTTAGTTGAACCGCTGCCTGTAGCTGTTGTGTTGCTTACTATGGCAGGCTTTGCGCATAAGCTTAGAGCTCCCAAATCAAGTTCACAGCGGCATGGCGGCCTGGCTGACTGGCTCTAGTTAGGCCCGGGTTGGTGCTGCTGGTGCCTTGCACATCACCCCAGTTCCAATAGCGTTTATTGGTGAGGT
>JAAZCO010000415.1 GCA_012513235.1 Gammaproteobacteria bacterium | reverse complement strand
CTTAGGGCTTTTTTACACCACTAAAATCAACCAAACATTTGATAAACTTTAGCGCTTTTTTTTGACTGATTAATTTGACGTAACTCATCAGCAATACGCTGCTGCTCAGCTTGACAGGCACCCACTAAATCACGGTACAGGGCTAACAGCTCTTGCATACGCTCTCGCAACTCATCGGGGTGGTGTTGCGGATCTGCCATGGCCGAACTGACCGCATCACGGCACTGTAAATCAAGCTGACCAATCGCCTGCCAATCCTGCTGCGCTAAGGCATCACGTAATGCGGTACTTGTAGTGTGCAGCTGTTCAACAGTGCTTGCGCTCATGATACTGACCTCTTAATCAACACAACTTATGCAGCAATGGCATCCCAACCGCTTTTCACTTCGCGTAACAACTGTGCTATTTCTTCAATAATCGCCACGTCGTTTTTCAGGTTGGCTTCCATTAAACGTGTGGTCATATACTCGTATAAGCTATCAAGATTAGCTGCCAGTTCGCCGCCTTTCTCGATATCTAAACCTTGACGCAAACCACCCACGATACCAATGGCTTTACCAATCAACTCACCTTTGAGTGCTGTTTGCCCACGCTCCATAGCACCACGTGCTTGAGCCAGACGGGTTAAACCGCCTTCAATCAACATTTGAATTAAACGGTGCGGATCAGCCTCAATAGCGCGTGCTTGAGTATTAACTGATTGGTACTGTCGCATAGCGGTCATTGCGTTCATAACATCGTGCTCCATAAGTGTTTCTACTAATACCTATATCGTCACGGACCGCTAGGACTTTAACTTTATTTTAAATTAATTCTTTAGGCTCTTGTGCCGGATCAATCTGCGCCCAACCTTCACGCAGTTGTAAAATGATTCCCTGCACCTCTTCTAAGCTGTGTGCGCTGTTGTCCAACGCAACACTGGCCAAGCGACGCGTCATATAATCGTACAAGTCATCTAAGTTTTGCGCCAAGTCACCGCCCAAGCTTTTATCCAGACTGTCTTGCAACAAACCCAGAATGGTCAAGGTGGTATCCACCGCTTCACCGCGTTGTGCGGCGTTATTTGCTTGCTGAGCGATTAAAGCTTTGGAGATGCACTCCAGTGCGCCATCAAGCAGCAATTCAACGGCTTGGTACGGCGTTAAATCTTGACCAGCGCCTACAGAGTTATAGGTTTGAATGGATGTACTCATGTTTATTGCGTCCTTATAATTAATGCTGGGTTATACAATTTTATATAATAACACTGACATCAACGAATCTTATCAAACAGATTCAGCTGACTGACTTTGACAAAACTTTGCTGCGCCGCTTCCAGCACAATGCTTTGGAAAGCCAGCTTGGAGAGCGCTTCAGGGTAATCAATCTCACGCAGTTCGGCCTGTACGCTTTTATTGACCAGTGCCACTTCTTCATTGTTATTTAAAGTGGTTTCAATCACATTCATCCGCGCACCAATCGAGCCGCGGGTACTGTCGATACTGACCATAGCGTGATCAATATTGCTCAGCGCTGCCGCCACCGCATCACGTGTGTCACGCTTACCTTGTGGGCTGTCAGTGTTGTCTTCAAGAGCCATACGCAACTGTGCAATGGTATCGAGCACGCCTTGTTTTTCACTGTTAGGCAGCGCTTCAACTTGAATACTTTCACCACCCGCAGGCTCACCTTCAAACTGCATCACTACGCCACGAAAGGTCAGCGTATCGGGACGCCCTGCATCGTTATCTAAGCGACCACTTTGCAAAGGTTCATCACCATCCGTATACGGACTGGCATACACAGCATAGTCTTTAGGGTCACCCGGTGGCACAGCAGCAGGATCAGCAAAACGCACTTCAACACCGTTTGCAGGAAAGGCTGGATCACCTGAATAATTGATTTCATCTTGCACTAAAGGCTGCGATACCGCTAAGGACGAACCGGCTGGGACTGGCGTGGCCAGCTCACTTTTTAAACGCGCAGCATTGGGGATATTTTCAAAGACCTGCTTACCGCTATCGCCGATGGCAATATTGAGCGAGCTGCCAATTTGAATTTTACGCTGGCCATCATCGCCTTGATAGGTGTAACTGCCATCTGGCGCACGTTCAAAGGGCTGAGTTTTGCCTTGGAAACCGCCAAACATATACTCCCCGCGCGCATCACGGGTATTCATCAAACCCAATAGCTCGTCTTCACGCTCTTGCAACTCAACCGCTAAAGACTGGCGATCCGCTTGGCTGAGTGCGCCGTTACCGGCTTCACCGGCAATTTCACGCACGCGCAACATAATATTATTGACTGAGTTTAAGGCTGATTCTTCTTGCGCCAAACTGCTGTTGGCTGCCGATAAGTTGCCTTTATATTGCGCCAGCATATTTTGCTGCTGATCCAACTGCAGTAAACGCACCGATGCCACAGGGTCATCAGCCGGCGTTAAAATACGGTTGCCTGAGTTGATTTGTTCATTGGTGCGAATCGCCGCGGCATAGTTACGCTGAATACCCTGCAGGCCATTGTTAAATGCTTGTAGGCTCGAAATACGCATGGCCTGACTCCTTATCCTGTGGACTGCTTAAAGGTGCAGCCAATCTTATCTAAGTGTACTGATCAATGTATCGAACAATGTACGCGCAACTTGAATCACCTGTGCCGACGCATTGTAGTATTGCTCAAACTGAATCAAATTGGCGGCCTCTTCATCTAAGCTCACCGCCGACAACGAGTTACGGCTGTCAGTGGTTTGTTTCAAAATAGCACCAGTAGCCACATCGTCACGTCGAGCTTGTGCAGTTAGCGTGCCAACACGCTCAACCATATCACCATAGCCATTATTAAAGCTCATGCCATTGCTGCTACTGCTGCTATTGGGATCGACGGCTATGCTTTGCTTGTTTTGCAGATCCACCAACTTGAGCGCATTACGGTTATCCGAGACGCCATTTTGGTTAAAGTCCACACTGAACTTATCGCCATTTTCTGGGCGACCGCTGATACTTTGGCTGACGGTAAAGCTTTGCTGCACCCCGCCCACATTCACTTCAATACTGTACTTCAGCTGATTGCTTTGGCCGGGCGTGATACCGCCTGGAACTGTTTGCCCATCAGCGGTCAACATGGTCACAGTCACGCCTGCTGGCAAGGGTGTGTCCACGATCATTGCATTAGAAGCCGCATCAAAACGCACGCCGACATTTTTTACTGCCTGCAAGGCTTCATTGCTTAAACCATTCTGGGCTGGTGTGGAAGCATCAGTAAAACCCTCCAAAGATGGCTGGGTGATTTTTCCAGTACCTTTATTCTGCAGATCAGCTTCGCCCTTAAAAGGTGCAGCAAAACCCAGTTGCTCCGGCTGTTTTAACTCAGCAGAAATGCCTGCAGCACCGCGGCGTGTCGGCTCTAAAACAAAGCGATCACCGGCTATTGGTGCGCCGCTGAGTTTGACACTAAAGCCTTGATCACGTCCGGAACTGTCGGCAAAACTCAGTTCACCATCGGCACCTTGGGTCACCGTCATCTCTGCGCCGTCACTTAAACGCCGCGCACTGTAATTGGTGCCGTCAAAATCCAGACGGTAATCACTGGTGGTCAGCAACTTGGTATCGGTGATTTTCATATCACCACTGACATTACTGCCGTTCGTCCCAACTGGGCGCACGCGTAAGCCGGTCAGCGAAGAATCGTTAATATCCTTAAATAAGCCACTACCCACCTGCCCTTTGAGATCTAAACCTTGGCCAAGCTGGCTGTTCACTTCATCGCTGATACTGATGGCCAAACGCCCTAACGCATTCACACTGGGCTTGAGTACATCTTCACGGTAGCGCAATAAACCACCGACTTCACCGCCACTGAGGTTGCTGGTGATCGTTTGGCGTGAACCACCGCTGACAAACTCAACTTCAAAGGTATTGGGATCGCCTTGACCGGGCACTGCTTGCAGTTGGTTAACGGTATTGCCCACCACCAACGGCTGACCACTACCTAAAGAAACGTTAAAGGTGTTGTTATCTTGCACCACCACATTGACGCCAACATAGGTGGAAAGCTGACGCACGGCTTCATCACGCGCATCGAGCAAATCATTGGGCTGACTGCCATTGGAGCCGGCGCTAGCAATTGCATCATTGAGGCCGCCAATGGTTTGCGCTAAGCGGTTAATTTGCTCAGTACTGGTCACTAACTGCTTATTGATGCTGCTGTTTTGCGTGTTGATATTGTCGTATAGGTTATTAAAACGACGTGCTAAACCTTCTGCTTCAGCAATCACTAACTGACGCGCAGGAATATTAGACGGGTCTTCAGCGGCTGCTTGTGTGGCTGAAAACAATGCTTCCAGCGATGGATTAATGCCAGTACTGGTGCCGGCTAACAATCCATCGAGCTGATCAATTTGGCTTTTATAAGCTAAAACATCGCTATTGAGCGACGTGCTAGAGCGCACTTGCGTGGTTAAAAACTCATCATAACTGCGACGCACATCAACCAAACTGGTTCCCGTACCAATATAACCGGCACCGGTAAACTGCGGTGAACGCGCGGTCTGCACAGTGTCTTGGCGGGTGTAGCCTGGGGTTTTCACGTTGGTGATATTGTGGCCCGTCACCGATAACTTGGTTTTTGCGGCATGCAAACCCGACATGCCAATGTTTAATAAGTCAGCCATAATTCACCTCAAGCCCGCACGCTAGTACGTGGCGTAGCAGTTTGCGCAACCTGCTGATAACTTTGCATTTTCTGCGCAATTTGAGAAATCTTACGCGCGTATTGTGGATCGGTGGCATAACCGGCCTGCTGCAATTCACTGACAAAACGCTCAGGATTGGCAGTGGCTTGCAAAGCCTTACCGTAACGACCATTGCTCTGCAGAAAATCAACATAATCATTAAAGCTCTGCTCAAAAGAGCCGTAGCTGCGAAAATCTGCTTTTTCTTTAACTTTAACGCCTTGCACATATTCAGAAGTGGTGACATTCGCCGATGCACCGCCCCAACCATGCGCCTTAATACCAAATAAGTTGTGGCTGCTTTCGCCACCCTTATTGCTAATAATCGACTTACCCCAGCCGGTTTCCAAGGCTGCTTGCGCAACTAAATAACGCGGATCCACACCCAGCTTTTTCGCCGCTTGCTCAGCCATCGGCATCATGGTGGCGACAAACTCTTCCGGCGAGGCAAACTTTTTGCGATTTAAATCTGCGGCACTGGCACTCTGCCCCGCCACCTGTAAAGCGGACTCACGTGGCGCTGGGTAACTGCTTGCCGCTTGCCAATCTTGCCCTACAGCGTTGGAGTTGTGTGCCACAGCAGAGCGCAATTGATCTTGTGCAATCTCACCAATGCCGGCGAGCGAACGCCCTGCTGCCGTTATTGGCAAAGCCAAGCGGCGCTGATTTAACAACGCAGTATCATCGCGCTGCGGATCAATGGATCGACTCACTTGATTGGGCATCACTGCTGCACTAGGTACCACTGTAGCGGCAGGTGTGACTGCTTCTTGAGTAAAGGGGTTGGCGGTACTGGGCTTGGGGGCTTGTGACAACTGACGCGCCAGCACATCAGCCATACCCATGCCTTTCCCCTGCGATAAAGTCACCGACAACTGCTGGTCGTACATATCACGGTAGGTTTTACTCTCGTTGCTGTTCATAAAGTTATCATCAGCTAACACATCACCAGCGGCACGCATCGCCTTCATCATTTCACCGAGAAACAATGATTCGAATTCTTGTGCGACTTTACGGATATTGGCTTCACTGTCGCGCCCTTCACCCACTTTAAGCTGGTGCAGACGGTTTAAGTCAGTATAAGCGCCACTATCGGCTACGCTGGTGCTGTGCAAGTTCATAACTTTATCCTCAAATCACAATCAGGTCGGCTTGCAATGCGCCTGCTTGCTTAAG
>JAAZCO010000414.1 GCA_012513235.1 Gammaproteobacteria bacterium | reverse complement strand
TAAGGTCATCACTTGGCGCATTTGCTCAACGCCCATGGGGCCTTGGCCGTAGACTTCGACCATGCGCTTAATGCCTTCCATTTGGAAGTAGGTTTCACGCTCTTCAACGCCGCCGGGTGCCATTAGGATTAAATTATCCACGTGGCTTGGGTTGTCTAAGGTGTAGCCTAGTGCAATCGCGCCACCCAGTGAGTTACCGAGTAGGGTGCAGTTTTCGATGCCGATGTTATTCAGTAGCAGCTTTAAGTTTTCTACAAAAAACGCTAGGTCATAATTGACATCAGCGGGCTTATCCGAGCGGCCAAAACCTGGCAAGTCGAGCACGATATTGCGAAAGCCTGCGTTATCAAAAGCAGGGTAGTTGCCCTTGAAGTTACTGAAACCACTGGCGCCAGGGCCTGAGCCGTGCAGCCAAACCACAACCGGTCCATCACCAATATCTAGATAGTGCAGCGTCAAACCGTTATCAAGTTTGGCGTATTTCCCCACTGGAAGTGGCAGGTCTTTGGTTTTAGTCATGAGACTTTTTCCTTTTAAGAGATGGCAGGCTTAGTGTCGTGCGCCATATTTGTATTTGTAGGGGGTGTGCTTGCTTGCTCAGTATCCAGCAACTGCTGGCGGTACTTTGGAATTGCGTTGATCAAGAAGAAGCACGGAATAAGTAACAGGCTTGCAGAAACGACCAAGGCGTAACGCAAGGCTTCAGCACCAATCGAGCTGTGCAGCAGGTCACTGACAATCCCTGCTACGACTGGACCAAGTCCTGCACCGAATAGGCTGACGCTCATAAAGAATAGGGCCGTGCCTTGAGCCAATTTGTCGGCGGGTAAAATGCGCGTCATAGCGCTGAAGCAAGGGACTGTCCACCACACACCGAAAAACGCAAAACCCATATAAAACAAGAATCCGGTGGGTATCGCAGTGCTACCAATCATAAAGGCAGTGTCGGCAGGCCATAAATAGAATGCCATTGCTAGCGGGATACTCAGCGCCGTACCGAGTAACGCAGTACCCAACTGCCAGCCTGGATCTTTGGCGGCAAGGGTGTCAGTCACGTAACCACACACCAGTGTGCCGATTACCGCTAGAATGCCGCCGCCAATCCCCATTAACATGCCCGCATCCTGAATGCTCATTTGGTGTGAGCGAATCATAAAGCTGGGTGTCCACATCTGAATGGCATAGCCGGTAATCGCGGCGGCACCGCCGGCGGCGACAATCTGCCAAAACCCTGGAATGCGCAATAGCTTGCCAGCTGTGCGTAACATCCCATCCTCAGGCACGCCAGGGGTGGCGCTAATCACTTGTTTGGGCGCTTTAACGGTAAGGGCTAAAACTAAACCAATTAAAATACCGGGTGCGCCGACAATAATAAAGGTTGCACGCCAGCCGTACATTTCCGCCAGCATTCCACCAAAGCCAATGCCCAATACAGCACCCAACGCTGGGCCTAGGCCAAAAATAGCTAGGGCGCGCGCTCTTAAGCGAGGAGGGTACAGCTCTGAGATCATGGCAACCGAAGGTGCGCTGGCACCGGCTTCACCGACCGCAACACCGATGCGTAGCAGCACTAAGATCATAAAGCTGGTGGCGATACCACTGAGCATAGTCAAAATGCTCCAAATGACACAGGCCAGAGCAATGACTGTTTTACGACCGATACGGTCAGAAAGTCGACCCAGTGGTAAACCAAAGCCTGTGTAGAAGATGGCAAAAACCACCCCTGTTAATAAACCGATCATCGTATCAGAAGCACCAAACTCAGCCTTAATGGGCTCAATCAGTACCGAAATCACCAAGCGATCGATGTAACTCATGACATAAATGATTGCCAGCAGCATAAGCGCATAGTGGGCGTGTCCTGTCACTTTGTCTTTATTGTGAGTCATAAAAGTACATCTCTTATCATTATTGTTGTGCGTCGCTAATCATTGCCGTCTGCCTTGGTAAAGGACATCGTCCATTTAGACCACCTAGTCAATTGTGGTTTTATGCACTGGATTTAGTCTTTACGGACGATGCTTCCCCTTGTGGCCTTTCATAATCTAATTCAACGTTACTTGTAGTGCCTGCCTAAAAGTTGTCTGCATAACTGGGTTGGCAAAGACAAATTTGATTCATGAATGGGGTGCATATGCTCGGCGTTGACTCATACGATAAGAATAAAAATAGTGATCAGTCTGTTCATATTCCAGCAGTTGATCGGGTTCAGCAGATGCATGACTTGCGCTCATCAGTTGCTGCGCAAATTAAGCCTAAAGCGTTATACACGCTAGGGCAGCGTATTGAAGACCAAGTGGATAAGTTTTCTAAGCGCCCGTTTCTAATTTATGGTGATCGCAGCTATACCTATAAAGAAGTGGATGAGCGCGTGAATCAGTACGCCAACACACTCATTGCTCGAGGTATTGGGCCTGGTGATGTGTGTGCGGTGGCCTTTGAAAATCGTCCAGAATTATTCTTTTGCTGGTTTGCGCTCGCGAAGATCGGTGCTGCAGCAACGCTGGTCAATTACAACTTGCAAGGCAATCCGCTGGTTCACGTTTTGCAGGCCACTAACACTAAGGTGGTGTTGGTCGGTGAAGAGTGTATTGCACCCTTTTTAGAAACCCCAGAGACCAAAGAGTGGCCACAGTGGCTGATTCCTGATGCAGAAAATGCCGCCGCTGCTCAGCAGTTAACCGGCTTTGATCTTGATTTTTCCGCTAAAGTAGAACAGGCCTCCAATGCGCGCCCTGATGCAGCTTTGCGTGATGGCATCCGTGCTGAAGACGACATGTTGTACATCTTCACTTCAGGCACCACGGGTTTACCTAAAGCAGCTCGTTACAGTCATATGCGCTGGATGACGTCCGGTGATGTGATGGAAGTGACGCTTGGCACTGACACCAACGATGTCTTTTATTGCTGCTTGCCTTTATATCATGGCGCTGCTGCCACATCGGTGGCTTCTACTGCATTGTCATCGGGCGCTTCAATTGTGATTCGTCGTAAGTTCAGCGCCAGTCGTTTTTGGTCCGATGTACGCACGCATGGCGTCACAGTATTCCAGTATGTGGGCGAGATTTGCCGTTACCTACTTAATCGTCCTGAGTGTGAAGAAGAAAAAAATAATTCACTGCGCTGCATGCTCGGTGCCGGCTTGACCGCTGATAGCTGGCGTCGTTGGGTTGAGCGTTTTGGCGAGTTGGATGTGTACGAGGGTTGGGGTGCTACCGAAGCCAACACTGCAACCATTAACTTAGATAACCACATGGGCTCCTGTGGTCGTATTCCCGATTGGAATAAAACCAACTTGCGTTTGTTGCGTATTGATCCGGAAACGCAGATGCATGTGCGCGATGAAAATGGTTTTTATGTGCATTGCGAACCGGGTGAAATTGGTGAAGCTGTAGGCTTTATCGTGGATTCCACTGAGATTGGTGCAGGACGCTTTGAGGGTTACACCTCTGCTGAGGCCACTGAAGCTAAAATTTTAAGAAACGTCTTCCAGAAGGGCGATGCCTGGTGGAGTTCGGGTGACTTATTGCGTTATGACGAAAACGGCTACTGCTATTTCGTTGACCGTGTCGGCGATACCTTCCGTTGGAAAAGTGAAAACGTTTCCACCCAAGAAGTGGCCAGTGAGCTGGGCGATTTCGCCGGTATGGAGTTTATCAATATTTATGGCGTGACTGTGCCGGACAATGAAGGCCGTGCGGGTATGGCGTTGGTGGTTATGCAGCAGGGTTGTGAGTTTGATCCGCAGGCGTTTTATCAGTTCGTTACTGAGCGCTTGCCGCATTATGCCCGTCCTGTTTTTGTCCGCGTAGGCTTGGCCGATATGACTACCACCTTTAAGCACCGCAAAATCGATTTGCAAAAGCAGGGTTACGATCCAAAAAGCTTTACTGATGCCTTGTATATCAAAGATGACGGTGCGCAAACCTACAGTCTTTATAGTGATGAAGTGCTGGCTAGAAATGACTTGCTGCCCTTTGTAGGTGGTGATGCATGAGCTATTACTCAACTCCAGCTGCGCAAAAACACTATGAGTTGAGTTTCCCTTGGGAAACGCCACCCGAGCGAGGTGATTGGCAAACCATCGCTGATGGCGTTGTTTGGTTACGTATGCCCCTGCCGTTTGGCTTGGATCATATTAATTTGTATTTGCTGCGTCACGACGATGGCTGGGTGATTGTCGATACGGGCTTAGGTACTGAGCAAACCCGCGAAGTGTGGGAGCGGGTATTTATTGAAGTGATGGAAGGCGCACCGGTGAAAGCCATTATCGCCACCCATTTTCACTACGATCACGCAGGCTCGCTGGGTTGGTTAGCTAAGCGCTTTAAGTGTCCGGTGTATATGACGCGTGGTGAATACAACGCGTTGTTTGTTAGTCCTTCATCTAAGGGTGGTATGAGCTGGCAAATGGCGCAGTTTTTTGAGCGCAGCGGTATACCCAAAGACACGGTGCCGGGCATGTTGGAAATCATCAGTGATGACAATTACGAGCATGATGCGCCAGACAGTTACAGTCGCTTGGTGGATAACCAAGTCTTACGTATTGGTAATTATGATTGGGAAATTGTTATTGCGTCCGGTCACTCGCCGGAGCATGCCTGCTTATATAACCGTCAGGCTAACCTGTTTATTTCTGGTGATCAGGTGCTGCCACGTATCACCTCAAGTGTATGCGTGACTGCGACTGAGCCGGATGCTAATCCGTTAAAAGATTGGCTTGAAAGCTTACAAGGCTTACGTGTTGTGTCTGACGATGTCTTGGTTTTGCCAGCGCATGAGCGTCCTTTTTATGGCTTGCATTATCGATTGGGACAGTTGATTGAGCACCACCATGCGCATCTGGATGAGTTGCTGGTGGAAATGAATGAAGCAAAAACAGCGGACGAGTTGATGTGGTTTATGTTTCCAAGGGTTCGTTCATCGTTTGATATTTTACTGGCAAATGGCGAAGTGCTGGCACACCTGAACTTCTTGTTGGGAGAGGGACGTATCACGCGACGACTGATAGGGGAGTGTTACCGCTACCAGCGCTTTATCGGTAGCAGTGAGTCGGCTGCAGAAATGCAGGTGACCCATGTTTGACAATAATAAAACTAAGCACATACGGCAGATATATCTGTAATTTGGAGAGTGAGTATGAGTAACAATAAAAACAAAGGCTCTATCTTTCATCTTAATCGATGGGCGAGAACTGGACTTGTAGTGGCGGTAGCGGCAGGTGTGTCGTCTATGGCAAGTGCCGGTGAAGCGATACGCTTTGAACATGGAGGTAACTTAAAGTGGAGTCTTACTACTAGTTACGGCCTTGGCGTGCGAATGGAAAAGCAGGATACGGATTTGTTGGGTGCCGAAGGTAACCGCAACTTTGATCGGGGTTCCTTGACCACACACCGCGCGAGCGCTTTAGGTGAGTTGGTGTATACCAATGATAGCTATGACTGGGGTGAGTGGGGCGGTGTTTTACGTGGGGCGACTTTCTACGATGATGTTTATCATCGGGGGAATGATAACAAAGGGCCGGTGAATCATAATGGTAAGCGTGATGAGTTTAGCAGTGGTGCTAAGTATTTCAGCGGTGGTCGTACGCGCTTTTTAGATGCTTATTTGTTCAGTGATATACAGTTACCTAAAAATCAATATTTAGGTGTTAAAGCGGGTCGCCATGTGATCTCTTGGGGTGAGGGGTTGTTTTATCCTGGTGTGAATGGTGCGCAGGGTCGAGTGGATGTGGTTAAGTCAACTACGCCTGGTACTGAAACTAAAGAAGTGTTGCTGCCAACCGGTCAGGTTTCTGTTGACTGGAACATCAATCCATTGTTTGGCTTGTCCGCATACTATCAGTATGAGTGGCTGCCAAATGAGCTCAGCCCGGTGGGTAGTTATTTTTCTACTGTCAATATGATTGGTCCTCGACCAGATGCGCTGAGTCCGGGTGGTGCTCTATATTCTGGTAAAAACAAGCCGAAAAGTAGTGGGCAGTATGGTTTGCGCGCGACAATTCGTCCAAACTTTGACTGGGAGTTCTCAGTTTTCCATATCAACTACCATGATAAAAACCCTTCGGGCCTTCTTATTGCCCCAGATTTCTCAAATTACAAAATTAACTATTTTGATAACATTAAGCTGACCGGTGCTAGCGTTTCTACGCGGATAGGCGACACTCAAGTCTCCGGTGAGGTTTCTTATCGCGATGGTGCGCCAGTGAACGTGCTAGCCCCGGGCCTAAAGCCTGGAACATATTCTCCTACTCCCACTCGCGGCAAGGGTTATCAAGCCCAAGCCAGCTTTATTCACACTTTAGGTGATATGCCGTGGGCGCGTGGTACGACGTTACTGGGTGAAATAGTCCATGTGGTAGCGACTGATGTTGATGCGATTAAGAGAAATGGTCAGTCTTATGATCAGTATCGTTATAACACTTCAGACCAGTATCAGACTAAGAGCTCTACAGCCGTTACTGGTCAGGTGTCTTTAAGTTATCCAGGCATTTTCTCTGGCTGGGATCTTTCGGTGCCTGTCAGTTATTCCCATGTTTTGGGTGGTAAAACACCTTTGGCTGGTGCAATTGCTGGTGGTGAAGGTGATCGACGTCTTTCACTGGGTTCAACTTTTAAGCGCCATGGTAATTTAGAGTTGAATGCGACTTATGTTGCTTATATGGGTGAGGCCAGCGTGAAGAAAAATCGTCAGTTGACTGACCGTGACCAGTTAACTTTCTCAGCGAAATATACGTTTTAATAAGCAGTTGATTCATTAAGGGGTTAGCGTTAAATAACGTTAACCCCATAATTAAAATAAGAGTTGGAGATAATAACAATGATATATCGTCGCGCTAGTATGGCTCTTACCTTGACTTCTATTTTGGCTTTTCCCGCTGCCAGCTTTGCTGCTGTTAGCCCAGAGGAAGCGGCAAAACTCGGAAATGAACTGACTTGTGTTGGGGCTGAGAGAGCAGGTAATGCGGAAGGTACAATTCCTGAATATACCGGTAAATATATGGGAAAAGTTCCAGGTTGGAATATTAAACCTCATAGCGGGGATCATCCGGTAGATCCTTATGCGGATGAGAAGCCGCGAGTAGTTATTACCGCCGCAAACTATAAAGAGCATGCTGATAAGCTGTCCGATGGACAAAAAGCTATGTTTGTAAAGTATCCTGATACTTTCCGGATGGAAGTCTATCCAACGCACCGTGACTTCCGGTATCCGGATTTTGTCTGTGAGCGTGCAAAAGAGAACGCGACTACTGCTAAGCTCGTGAGCGATGGTCAGGGCATTGAAGGTATTGGGCATAATCCATTCCCAATTCCAAAGAATGCAATGGAAGTTTTGTGGAACCACCAATTGCCTTATCGCGATTATACGGAAGAAAGTACTCGTGATATCGCTATTGTCAGCGCCAATGGTACGAAAAGCTTTGGGCGTACTTATGGTAAGTGCTTAGCTCTTTCCAATAACCCGGATGCTACTCCGCATAGTAAGGATGGTGTCTCGGCAATGTGTCGTACTGAGACCATTGAGCCATCTCGTGACCGTGGTAACACTTCAATGAACCACGAACCATACGACTATAAGGCTTCTTCACGTATTGCATGGAGTTATAATGCTGGTACGCGACGTGTACGTCTTGCTCCAGGCTATGGTTATGATCAAGCATTAAGTGGTACCAGTGGTCAGCTAACTATTGACGAAGATCGCTTGTTTAACGGTGGCCCAGATCGTTATAACTGGGACCTTAAAGGCAAGCAGGAGATGTATATCCCAGCAAACGGCTATCGAACTGAAGTGGCTGATCTGAAGTACGATGATCTGCTGACACCAAACCATGCTAACCCTGATCACTTGCGCTATGAATTGCGTCGAGTCTGGGTGTTGGAAGCCACTCTGAAAGACAATAGTCGTCATATCTATGGTAAGCGTCGTTTATATTTGGATGAGGATACTTGGCATTCTGTAATGTCCGACAACTATGATAGTCGCGGCAAGTTATGGAAGTTTGCTTTTATCAATACGATTTACCATCCAGATATGAGTGCATGGCGTTCAGCTTCTTCTTACTATCATGATTTGAACAATGGTGACTATGTTGCTTATAACTTAACCAATGAGCGTCGTTTAAGTTCAATCATTAACAAGGCAGATATGAAGAAAAGTGATTTCACGCCTGACCGCTTACGCGCTCAAGGACGCTAATTCATTGTAGTTCTCTGGCGTATTTGCCGGAGTTTAAGCCCACGCCACTGCGTGGGCTTTTTTTTAGGTTCGATAAAGTCGCTCGAGGTTGGGCGCTACAGTCGCCGATTAATGAGGCTGCGGTGGTGGTAGGTTATGGGGTAAAAATTAACTATAAACAACAGTACAGGGATCAACAACTTAGAAAATGAGGAGCGTTAAAAACTGCTTTTCATGATCAGTTATGTTGGTAAATGTAAATGAATAAATTGAAGAGTTAGCAAGAAAAAGAGTTGCTAATTGGTCGGTGAGCTGACGTTTAAAACAGAGCCATCACATTAAAATTAAATATTTAGTGCACGTCTTAAGCTTGGGCTTTAAACGCTAGGCCTTTTGGACGATGAATTGCCGTTTATACTCTTGTAACAATGAAGTGGAAAAGTAGCAGATAATATCTATAAAAAAGGTGCTCTACATGGGTTGGAAAGGAGAAGCAGCTATTGTTGGTGCTGCGCAGTATAAACCACAAAAATATTCAGAAGCCCCGCAAATGTTCCACTTGGAGCAGGTGGCTGATCTAGCGCGACAAGCGCTGGATGATGCCGGTCTGCAAGCCAGTGATCTGGATGGCTTGGTGATTAACGGTCCACATTTCCATGAGGCCTCGGTCTTTGTTCCAGCCATGGCCGCTGAGTATCTGGGTATTGCCGTCAACTTTGCTGAAGTTGTGGATTTAGGCGGTACCACGCCAGTGGGTATGGTGTGGCGTGCTGCTGCGGCAATTGAAATGGGTTTATGCCAAGCAGTTTTATGTGTATTGCCAATGCGTATGGCACCCTTTGGGCGTGATGAAGATCCTGCTGCTATGGCGCGTGCCATGCGTTTTGGCGGTCACAGTACCGCATTTGGTGCGCCGGAAGCTGAGTTCGATTTACCTTACGGGCACCTAGGGCAAAACACCGGTTATGCCATGATTGCCAAGCGTTATGCAGCGCAATATGGCTACGATGAGCGCGCGATGGCAAAAATTGCCGTGGATCAGCGCACCAATGCCCTGGCCAATCCCAATGCGATTTTCCATGGTCAGCCACTCACGATTGAAGATGTACTCAATAGCCGCATGGTAGCTGATCCATTGCGCGTACTGGAAATTGTCATGCCCGTCGCTGGTGGTGCTGCGGTGATTGTTGCTTCCAAAGAAGTGGCAGCACGAGCGCGTAACCGAGGTGCGCATATCACTGGTTTTGGTGAGCGTTTAGGCTACAAATCGCCAACTTATTCTCCGGATATGACTGAAACCCCGGTGGGTCCTGCAGCGCGTCGTGCTTTTGAAATGTCAGGGCTTAAGCCTTCAGATATGAATGCGGCGCAGATTTATGACTGCTATACCATCACTGTGTTGCTGAGTTTAGAGGACGCAGGCTTTTGTCCGAAGGGCGAAGGTATGCGCTTTATCCTTGAGAATGACCTGACCTGGAAAGGTAACTTCCCCGTCAACACCCATGGTGGCCAGCTCAGCTTTGGTCAGGCGGGGTCGGCCGGTGGTTTCTCACAAATCATTGAGGCCTTTGATCAGATTCGTGGTAAGGCCGGTGAGCGTCAATTGAAAAACTGTGATCGAGTGTTCGTCTCCGGTACCGGCGGCGTCATGAGTGAGCAGGGTGCACTGATTCTTGAGGGAGCATAAACATGTCAAATAAACCTATGCCGATACAGACAGCTATCTCTGCTCCTTTTTGGGATGGCTTGAAAGCAGGCAAAATTTTGCTGCAGCATTGCAGTGCCTGTGCCAAGTGGACCTTTTATCCACGTCGTCACTGCTCGCATTGTTTGTCCGATCAAGTTGAGTTTCGTGAGGTGACAGGTGCGGGTACGCTGTACACCTATACTGTGGCCAGAATACCAACATTGCCTGAGTTTGCCGGTCCTGATCCGCAGTTATTGGCGGTGGTTGAGCTCGATGAGGGTGTGCGTGTCAACACCACTCTGGTGGGCTTGAAAGAAGACGACATTAAAATTGGTATGCGCGTCAAGCCTGTGCGTGCACGGGTGAGTGAAGACGGTACTGTACTGTTGCGCTTTACTGGTGCGCATGTTGATTTAGTTGAAATCGATGAAGTGGTTAAGCAGCCTGAGGCCCCTGTGGCTGCTGATGTTAAATCTGTGCGTCAGGTGCCGTTGACGGATGACGCTGCATTGCAATCTTTAGTCTCCGAAGAGTTCAGTCCGTGGAGTAATCAGTTGTTGGTGGATCAGGCTATGATCAATCAGTTTGCTGAGCTGTCGGGCGATAATTATTGGATTCATACTGATCCCGAGCGTGCGCGTAAAGAAGGCCCCTTTGGCGGCACCATTGCGCACGGAGCCTTGGTGCAAGTGCTGACTTCAAAGCTCAATGTTGATTTGGGTTTTGAGATCACCGGCTTCACCAATATGGTCAACTACGGCTCACAGCGCCTGCGTTTCCCATCACCGGTGCCAGCGGGCTCGCTGATCCATTCGCGTGGACGTGTGAAGTCGATTGAAAAGGTACGCAGCGGTACGCAGATGGTCCTTGAGCTCAATATTCACGTGGTCGGCCAAGAGCGTCCAGCGGTGATTAATGATCTGATCATTCTCTATATGTAAGTGATGTGAAAACCTAGTTTTACCCGGAATGCAACTCCCTTTTAAAGCCGTCTCTGCGCAAGCAAGACGGCTTTTTTTTGCGCGCAAACCCGCGTCAATCCTAGTCGAAAAACATTAGTCTCAATGGACGATGAGCAATCAGGGCGTTCACGCAATAATCGAAACAGTCCTAAAGTTAGGTATATCAGGAGAACAATTATAATGAGCACTGTTCAATCATTAAGTTACATCGTCACCCAGGTTCAAGATCTTGAATCGTGGCGCCACTACGCTGAAGAAGTGTTGGGCATGATGACGACGACCGAAGCGGATGGCTCGCTGCGGATTAAAATGGATGAGCGTCCTTTTCGTATCTTAGTGCAAGAGGGTGCAACTGATGTGTATCTGGCTTCCGGTTGGGAGTTGGGCAGCGAAGAAGATTTTAACGCCATGCTTAAGCATATTGCAGAGCAGGGTGTCAGTTATGAGTTAGGCGATCGAGAGATGTGCGTATCGCGTGGTGTGCAAGCTGTTGCCACCTTGTCTGATCCGGCCGGTAATCAGCATGAGTTGAGCTGGGGCCACATTTCTGCTTGCCAACCTTTTGTTTCGCCACAAGGTGTACCGCGCTTTGTCACCGATGGCATGGGCTTAGGGCACACCGTATTACCAGCACCTAACTTTGATGAGTGTGCTGCGTTTTACCGTGATGTTTTAGGCTTTCGCAAATCTGATATTTTCAATTTCCGTCCAGACCCGTCTGCTGATGCAACGCGCATTCACTTTATGCATTGTGGTAATGCACGTCACCACAGCTTGGCGATTGCCGAGTACGACGTGCCAAGCAAATGCGTGCATATGATGGTTGAAGTGGACAGCATGACCGAAGTCGGTCGTGCGCATGATCGTCGTGAAGCGCACGGTGTGCCGTTGTCAGCCACGCTCGGGCAGCACCTGAATGACAAAATGACTTCTTTTTATATGAAAACGCCATCCGGATTTGATCTGGAATTTGGTTGGGGCGGTCTCCTGGTTGACTGGGAAAAACACTCTGTTTTCGAATTTAATCGCGTTAGCGTCTGGGGTCACGACTTCAGTGTTGGCCAGCAAGGAGAAAAATAATGAATAAGCAAATGACATCTGCAGAGGCAGTGGCTCATCTTCGTGATGGTATGACAATTGGTTTTGGTGGTTGGGGCCCACGTCGCAAGCCGATGGCAATTGTGCGTGAAATTATTCGCAGCGATGTTAAAGACTTAACTGTGGTGGCTTATGGCGGTCCAGAAGTCGGTATGTTGCTTGCTGC